>JBILMC010000182.1:0-3222 GCA_044375755.1 Chitinophagaceae bacterium | reverse complement strand
TAGGCACAAAACCGAAGAACATGAAAGGTATTATTGGGAAAAAGGTCGGAATGACCAGTGTATTCGATCCCTCTGGAAAGCAGACCGCCTGTACGATCATTGAGGCGGGTCCTTGTGTGGTTACACAAGTAAAAACAAAAGAGTCTGATGGCTACAGCGCACTTCAGCTCTCTTATGGTGACAAGAAAGAAAAGCGTGCTACAAAAGCCGAAGTCAACCATTTTTCCAAATCACAAACTTCTCCTAAGCAATTCTCTAAGGAATTCCGTAATTACTCTATCGAGAAAAATCTCGGTGAAACAGTTACTGTCGATATTTTCTCTGAAGGAGAAACAATCGAAGTAGTTGGTACTACTAAGGGTAAAGGTTTCCAGGGTGTTGTAAAGCGTCATGGATTTAGCGGGGTAGGTGAGCAATCACACGGTCAGCACGATCGTCAGCGTGCACCCGGATCACTCGGTAACTCTTCTGATGCCAGCCGTGTAATGAAAGGTATGCGTATGGCGGGTCGTATGGGTAATGATCGAGTAAAGATGAAGGGCCTTAAAGTGGTTAAAATCTTTGCAGAAAAGAATTATATCCTAGTGAGTGGATCTGTGCCAGGTCACAATGGTTCCATTGTACTGATTCAAAAATGAGTGCAGCATTCACAACTGAAAAACTGAAATGAAAATGAAACTTGACGTTTTAAATACAAAAGGAGCTACCACAGGTCGCTCAGTAGAATTACCCGAAGAGATTTTTGGTGCTGAGCCAAATAATCACGTAATCTATTTAGCTGTTAAGCAGTATTTGGCTGCACAGCGCCAGGGTACGCACAAAGTAAAAACACGTGCAGAAGTAAAAGGAGCTAGCCGCAAATTGCATAAGCAGAAAGGTACCGGTGGTGCTCGTAAGGGTAATATCCGTAACCCTCTTTACAAAGGCGGTGGTACCATCTTTGGACCAAAGCCTCATAGCTACTCTATCAAGGTGAACAGAAAGGTGAAGGATTTGGCTAAGATTTCTGCATTAAGCTACAAGGCAAAAGACAATGCAATTGTAGTTGTAGAAGATATCACAATGGAAAATCCAAAGACTAAGCAGTTCATGGAAATCCTTAGTAATCTTAAGGTGGCAGATAAGAAAGCACTCTTTATCACTCCAGATTATAACGATAATGTTGAATTGTCTTTACGTAATGCTCCCTCTGTGATGGGTGTTTTACTAAGTGATATCAACACGTACGACATCGTTAATTCTGAAGTGCTGGTATTAACGGAAAGCGCTGCTAAAATATTTGCTGAGGAAGAAGGTAGCGAAGCATAACTAATTGAAAAAAACAAGCGAAATGAAACTTTCAGAAGTATTGATTAAGCCCATCCTAACTGAAAAGGCAAATGCCCAGCAGGAGAAATTGCGTCGCTTTGCTTTTAAAGTAGCGCGTAAGGCAAACAAGCTTGAGATCAAAAAAGCAGTAGAGAGTTTTTATGGAGTCACTGTAACAAATGTTAACACATCTGTAGTGCCTGGTAAAAATAAAACTCGTTTCACCAAGAGTGGATTTATTGCTGGTCGTAAGCCTGCTTACAAAAAAGCATTTGTAACTGTTGCTGAAGGCGAAACAATTGATCTGTATTCAACTATTTAATTGTAAAAACGAATGGCTTCAACAGCCGCAAATGTTGAAATAAAAGTAAACAAACATGTCACTAAAGAAATTTAAACCGATTACCGCAGGAACCCGCTGGAGAATTGGAAACTCCTATGCTGAGGTTACTACTAATGTTCCTGAGAAGAGTTTGATTGAAGCAAAGCCTCGTACAGGTGGACGTAATACTTCTGGTCACCTTACGATGCGTTATCGTGGTGGTGGACACAAGAAGAAGTATCGTATCATCGACTTCAAGAGAAATAAATCTGGTGTTGCAACTGTTGAGTCTATCCAATACGATCCAAACCGTACTGCATTTATTGCTTTAGTTGTATATGGAGATGGTGAAAAGCGTTACATCCTTGCTCCTCAAGGTTTGGAAGTAGGTGCGAAAGTTGAAAGTGGTGTGAATGTAGCCCCTGAAGTAGGTAACACTTTACCAATGCGCAACATGCCATTAGGTACTAATATACACAACATCGAAATGCAACCTGGTCAAGGTGGAAAGTTGGCACGTAGTGCTGGTTCTTCTGCGCAGCTTGCCAACAAAGAAGAGCGTTATGCGGTATTGAAAATGCCAAGTGGTGAGCTTCGTAAAGTGTTGATTGATTGTTGTGCTACTGTAGGTGTGGTGAGCAATAGTGACCACAGCTTGCAGAGTATGGGTAAAGCGGGTCGTAACCGTTGGAGAGGTATTCGTCCTCGCAACAGAGGTGTGGCAATGAACCCAGTAGATCACCCAATGGGTGGTGGTGAAGGAAAGGCATCTGGAGGCCAACCTCGTTCTAGAAATGGTCAGTATTCACGTGGATTGAAAACTCGTACAGTTGGAAAAGCCAGCGACAAATTGATCATCCAGCGTAAGAACGGAAGTAAATTGTCAACTAAGTAAAAAATAATCATCTAATAAATCCGATATGGCTCGTTCGATTAAAAAAGGTCCTTATATCGCTACTCACCTTGAGAACAAGGTGATGGCAATGAACGAAGGAAAGTCTAAAAAGGGTGTGATCAAGACCTGGAGTCGTCGTTCTACAATCTCTCCTGATTTTGTGGGACACACTTTTGCAGTACACAATGGAAATAAGTTCATCCCTGTATATGTTACCGAATTCATGGTAGGACATAAGTTGGGTGAATTTGCCCCTACACGTCAATTTAAAGGACACTCTAAAAAAGAAGGTTAATCCCAGAAATAATTAATCATGGAAGCAGTAGCTAAATTGAGAAATTATCCCACATCGCCTCGTAAGATGCGTTTGCTTGCGGATATGATCCGTGGCCAAAAAGTTGAAAATGTATTGGCCCAGTTAGAGCATAACCCAAAGCACCCCGCCGTGCCATTGCGTAAGCTCGTTTTAAGTGCAATCAGCAATTGGAAACAGAAGAACGAAGGTGGAGACGAAAGTCAGTTGATCATTAAAACAATTTTTGTGGATGGTGCTCGTACAATCAAGCGTATGCGTCCAGCTCCGCAAGGTCGTGGCTATCGCGTTCGCAAGCGTAGCAACCACGTAACTGTAATTGTAGATTCTAAAGGAAATAAATAATACTAAAAATAACCTACACCAAACATGGGTCAGAAAGCA
>JBILMC010000181.1:0-3264 GCA_044375755.1 Chitinophagaceae bacterium | reverse complement strand
AAATTATGAATGGCTCTACCCTTTCCGGTTTTCTCCCCCTCTGGTATTTCATATACGTTTAACCAATATACTCTTCCTTTTTCTGTAAAGAAAAGCATCGTGTGGTGAGTAGAGGCCACAAATAAATGTTCGATATAATCTTCATCTCGGGTGCGTCCGCCAATCACTCCCCTGCCACCCCTGCGTTGAGAGCGATACTCTTCTGCAGGAGTACGTTTGATATAACCAAGATGAGAGATCGTAATAACTACATCTTCTTCTTTAATCAGATCCTTGATTTTTACTTCGTCGTCGAGGTAGGTTATTTCTGTCTTTCTCTGATCGGCATACTTTTCTTTAATCTCTAGTAGCTCTTTTTTGATTACCTCAAAACGTTTAGCCTGGTCGTTTAGTAACTCCTCAAGCGATTGAATCAATTTCATCAGCTCATCAAATTCCTCGCGAATTTTATCGCGCTCCATTCCGGTCAAACGCTGTAATCGTAATTCCAATATGGCTTTTGCCTGAATCTCGTCTAAGCCCCATCCCGCTGCAATCAATTTATCTTTTGCGATTTCTGGAGTAGCAGCACTACGAATCAACGCAATCACCTCATCCAAATGATCGAGTGCGATCAAATATCCTTTTAAAAGATGTGCTCTTTTTTGAGCTTCACCTAATTCAAATTTTGTTCTGCGAACAACAACCTCATGTCTAAAATCTACAAACTCCTGAATCAGGTCTTTGAGATTTAATGTCCTTGGTCTACCTCTGACAATCGCAACATTATTAATGCCATAAGAAGTTTGAAGATCCGTATGCTTGTAAAGCTGATTGATTATCACATTAGCGATCGCATCTTTTTTCAGCTCAATAACAATACGCGTACCTTCTTTTTGGTTTGATTCATTGTTGACATGAGTAATACCTTCTATCACTTTGTCATTAACGAGCTCACCAATTCTATTGGTAAGGGCATCGCGGTTCACTTGATAGGGAACTTCTGTTATGATAATCTGCTCCCTTCCTCCTGCCTTCGTTTCGACACTTGATTTTCCTCGTACAACTACTCTTCCTCGTCCAAAATGCATAGCAGCTTTAACGCCTTCCATTCCATAGATAACCCCACCCGTTGGGAAATCAGGCGCTTTCACGAACTGCATCAACTCGTCTACAGTGATTTCTCTATTATCAACTAGTGCTATACAACCATCAATTACCTCACCAAGATTGTGCGGCATCATATTGGTGGCCATTCCAACTGCAATTCCGCTTGAACCATTAATAAGCAGTTGTGGAATTCGTGTAGGAAGTACCGTAGGCTCTTCTTCCGAATCGTCAAAGTTCAATTGGAAGTCTACTGTTTCTTTTTCAATATCATCCAACATGTGCTCGGACAACTTCTCCAATCGAGCCTCCGTATAACGCATGGCCGCTGGTCCATCCCCATCCTGGTTACCAAAATTTCCTTGACCATCAACAAGCGTGTAACGCATACTCCATTCCTGAGCCATACGAACCATGGCATCATAAACGGATGAATCACCGTGCGGATGATATTTACCAAGAACCTCTCCGACAATACGTGCAGACTTTTTATAGGCTTTGTTATGATTAAGCCCCAATTCATTCATGGCATATAGAACACGTCTGTGAACAGGCTTTAAACCATCTCTGACATCAGGTAATGCTCTACCCACAATTACAGACATGGAATAGTCAATGTAAGCGGTTTTCATCTGCTCTTCGATGTGAACAGGAATGATCCGGTTATGGTCATTTGTTTCAAGTGGATTCTGTAAATCTTCCATGTTTTTCTGGGGTTTGTAAAAACCTTTTTTCTCTATGAATCAAGGTTCGCAAATCTACCTTTTTAAACCCTTATTTCCCAGTAAAAATAACCTCATTTACGAGCTATTTTATCCACTACTGTTAATTAAAAAAGGGGATATTTGACCTATGAAAACGATCCTGATTTTGGGGGCTGGGAAAAGTGCAACGGTACTGATTGAATACCTTCTCTTTGAAGCCCATCAATATACATGGAAAGTACAGGTTGCAGACGCAAATTTGTCTACTGCAAAGCTGAAAATCGGAGCTTCTACATGGGGGGAAGCCGTAAAATTAGATGTGGCAGAGGAAGCTCCCCGACGTGCGTTAATTGGTCAGGCAGACCTGGTGATTTCATTACTACCCCCTCACTTGCACATCTTGGTTGCCAAGGATTGTCTATCCCTAGGTCGCAGCTTGTTTACTGCCTCTTACATTGATCAGGAGGTAAAGCAATTAGCTTCTGAAATTGAGAAAAAGGGCCTGCTTTTTTTGTATGAAATGGGCTTAGATCCCGGAATCGACCACATGAGTGCAATGGCGCTTGTGGATGGAATAAAGTCGAAGGGTGGTAACATTTTATCGTTCATTTCACACTGTGGAGGTTTGGTTGCAACTAATTCAGATAACAACCCTTGGCACTATAAGATTAGCTGGAATCCCTCTAATGTAGTTCAAGCAGGCAAAAATGGGGCTTTGTATAGATGGAATAATAAAACAGTCAAATTAAACACGGAGGAGTTGTTTGCAGAAACTAGACCAGTAACGATTCAACAAGCAGAATCGTTGGCGTGGTATCCTAATCGAGATTCGCTTTCCTATTTGGAATTATATGGACTTGATAACACTACAACTTTCATCAGAACCACATTACGGCACCCCAATTTTATAAAAGGTTGGCATCGTCTTATTCAATTAGGATTTACTAAGAATAATCCCATTGTTCTAAATAGAAACACAACCTATGCAGACCTGGTGCAGCAATTTTTAGCATTGAATAAATCCCTGAGCGCCTTTAATCAGATGATTGAAAATGATAGCGAGCTTGCTCATTTGTTTCAATCGTTGGGTTTCATGGATACGGACACTCTTGCGCAAAAGAACGAATATTCACCAGCCACTTTTTTACAAGAATGCCTGGAGAGAAATCTAAAAATGGAAGAAGAAGACAAAGACCGTGTAGTAATGCAGCATGAAATAATCTATGAGTTAAATGGACAAAAAAGGCAACATGTAAGTACGCTGGATATAGACGGAGATGATGCTATGCACACCGCAATGGCTAAAACAGTGGGGCTTCCGCTTGCTTTAGCTGCTGTATCGTTTTTGAAAGGAGAATTGCAAATGAAAGGATTAAAAGTGCCGATACACCCCACTATTTACAAAGCCATATTACCTAAGCTAAAAGCGCTCGGTATCTATTTTCACGAATCTGAAATTGAACTGAAAAATTAG
>JBILMC010000179.1:0-3272 GCA_044375755.1 Chitinophagaceae bacterium | reverse complement strand
TCATACGACAAGCATTAGGTTTTTTCCTAGATGTAGACAAACAAAGTAAAAGAAATGTTAACCCTAGATGAAAATAAATACCTCAACATTACTACATCAATATTTACAATACATTGATTTTCAATATATTTAAATTTTCTCATTACTACATCATTGAACCTATCTAATAAAATATTAATTTTCAAAACATGAGAAAGCCCTTTTTAATAATATTTATAATCTGTAGTATACATTGCTCTAGTCAAAACACAATTGGCCTTCCAGATATAATCAATTTTAAGAAAGTAACTTACAAAGCAGGTCTTCAAAACTGGGACTTTAAACAGGATAAAAAGGGAATTTTATATGTAGCAAACAATGAGGGGATGCTCAGTTTTGACGGCAACAGTTGGCAATTACACCCCCTTCCTAACAAAACAATTGTCAGGTCCTTAGAGATAGTTGGCGATAGCATTATATATGCCGGGGGCCAGGGCGAGCTTGGTTATTTCAAAGCTGATCAGTCAGGAGTTCTTAAATACACCTCCCTTTTACCGAAAGTCCCAAGCAACAAAAGGGGGTTTAGTGATGTATGGGACATAATAGCCTTAGGCAATAGCGTATTCTTCCGTTGTAGCAATAGTATTTTTCATTTAAAAAGAAATCAAATCCAAAGTTTTGCCCCCCAGAGCGAGTGGGGATTTATGGGTGCCGCCAATGGTAAAATTTATGCGCAGGACTATGAAACAGGTCTGTGGGTTTTTCAGCAAAACAAATGGACTGCAATTCCGTCATCGACCATACTTCCTAAAAATGACCCAATCACTGCCCTTCTTGAAACAGGAAAAGACAGCGCTATTTTAACCAGCCTAAAAAATGGCTTATATCAAATAAATGGAGAGCAAATAAATTCACTTCGAAACAAAAATCAAGCCACGTTTATAAACGACAGAATTTACGCAGCCACCCGCATCACAAATGATAGAATTGGACTGGCCACAAACAATAATGGGGTTTATATAATCGATAAGTCAGGTAGCATTATTCAACGTTTTTCAAAAAAAGAAGGACTTCAAAATAATAATGTACTGAGTATATTTTGTGATAACGACCAAAATCTTTGGCTTGGCCTGGATAATGGTATAGATTTTATTGCTTTCAATAGCGCGATCAAACAAATCTCTCCCAGTCAAGAAGATGCAGCGGGATACGGTATCGCCATTTTGAATGATCAACTTTTTATAGGCACATCGAGTGGTCTATATGCTAGTTCATTACAAAATATACCAGATAAAAGTTATTCATTAGGAGAGTTCAAAAAAATTGAAAATACGGATGGACAGGTATGGAATCTCTCTGTTTTAGATAATAAATTATTAATTGGGCATCACGAGGGAGGATTCGTATTGCAAGGCAATAATGCAGTTTCGTTCAATAAAAAACCAGGCAACTGGAATTTCGTACCCATTACTAATCAAAAAGACAAGACGCTAGTTGCCATTGGTAATTATCAAGGTATATCCATTTTTGAAAAAACAACCACACAACTAATCCCCTTTTCCACAATCCCTTCATTCGAAGAATCTTCACGCTATTTAGTAGCTGATGTAGTTGGCAATCTATGGGTTTCCCACCCCTATCATGGCGTTTTTCGAATATCACTTTTAGATAGTGTTTATAAAATCAAAAGATATGCAATTGAAAATGGAGTACCCGCACTTCTAAACAACCAGGTGTACCTCTTAAACCAAGAAATTGTTTTAGCCACAGAAAATGGAATCTACAAGTACTTGCCAAACAAAGACAAGTTTATTCCACACCCCCAATTTGAAAAAACGATTGGCAGAAAAGGAACGCGATATATTAATAAAGACAATAATGGCAACTATTGGTTTGTTCAAGATAAAACTGTCGGAGTAATAAACGCATCCGACAATACAATTACCTATTTGCCAGAATTAGCAAATAAAATTCTCAGTGGGTTTGAATCAATTCTGCCACTTGATGAGCAAAATATTTTTATTAGTGGAGAAAAGGGAATCTTCCATGTTAATTACTTAAAATATAAAGAAAATATCAGACCCCTAAAAGTAGAAATCAGAAGTTTGACGATCACTAATAAAAACGATAGCTTAATTTATGGCGGGTTTGGAGAAATTGGAAAACCTGGCTCATACTCGTATAGACCCGCCTTTGGAAGTAATTGGAAAACAATTCGAATCAATTACTCGTCGATTCTGTTTGGACAACAATCAAGGCTTGAATACTCTTATCGTCTCAAAGGGTTTGAAAATGGCTGGTCACCTTGGATTGACAAAACAGAAAAAGAGTATACTAACCTACCTGAAGGAAAATATGTTTTTGAAGTAAAGGCAAGAAATAACTTAGGCAATGAATCATCAATTACTACCTATTCCTTTACCGTATTGCCAACGTGGTATCGAACGAGCTGGGCCTATGCTTTGTATATTTTACTGATTGCTGGTTTGTTCGCCTTTATGTATCAAATTCAGAAAAGAAAGTTTTTAAAACAAAAAGAAAGAATTGAAGAAGAAAAAAAGCGACTTCTTTATATACACGAATTAGAGAGAAATAATGCACAGAATGAAATTGTTTCTTTACAAAACGAGAAACTAGAAGCAGAGATTAATTTCAAAAACTCGGAATTGGCATCCTCTACAATGCATCTGGTTAAAAAAGGGGAATTATTGTCAAAAATAAAAGACGAGTTGTCCCATGCCTTAAAAAACATTGACAATAAAGTTGCTATTCAGGAAATAAAAAAAGTGATAAAGTCTGTTTCCGATGAAGACAAAGTTGATCAGGAATGGGATGCCTTTGCAAAACACTTTGATAAAGTACACAGCGACTTTGTAGTATCGCTAAAGAAAAAATACACCAACCTTACTGCAAATGAGGTTAAGCTTTGCATTTACTTACGAATGAATTTGAGCAGTAAAGAGATTGCTCAATTAATGAATATCTCCGTAAGAGGTGTAGAAATAAGCAGATACCGATTGCGTAAAAAAATTGAAATCCCCTCTGAGATGAATCTGTTTGACCACCTAATGACCATAGATGGAATTAATACTAGCGATTAAGTGTGTCTTATTTCCTTAGTCGCCCCAGCAAGTATTCCGGCTCATTAGTTGTGATAAAATCAAAAGACTGATTGATACACCAATCCAGTTGATCTGGATCGTTAACCGTCCAAACATTTAAAATAAGTCCAAGCGCTTTTGCTTGCTTGATCCAATCAGGATTTTTTCGGTACACAGAAATATTATAATCAA
>JBILMC010000177.1:0-3273 GCA_044375755.1 Chitinophagaceae bacterium | reverse complement strand
TGCTCCAAAAAATCTAGGCCCATCTGTCAATTCTAAGATGTCAGAATATCTACCCTCTCAAACCATCGATGGCACACAACTTTTTTACACACGCCGAGTTGATACCTACAACGAAGATTTTTATGGCAGTACGCGTATTAAAAATGGAAATTGGGAGAGTGCGCAACCCTTAAAGGGGTCTCTCAATACGCCCCAAAGCGAAGGGGCTATGATGATCTCACAAGATGGTACGCTACTTGTATTTACAGGTTGCTACAGATCCGATAGTTATGGAGGCTGTGACCTTTATTATTCTACTAAAACTAAAGAAGGTTGGTCAGCTGCAAAAAATCTAGGACCGCATATCAACTCTGATCAATGGGAATCACAACCTTGTCTCTCTCCCGACAAAAGAGAATTATATTTTGCAAGCCGTAGATCAGGTGGACAGGGAGGAAGTGATCTTTATGTGAGTAGATTACAAGAAAATGGTCAATGGGGAGACCCCATTAATTTGGGGCCCTCTGTAAATAGTCCCGCCGACGAACAGTGCCCTTTTATCCATGCAGATAATCAAACGCTTTATTTTACCTCTTCGTATTGGCAAGGTTATGGCGATGACGATTTATTCTTATCAAGAAAACAAACCGATGGCAGTTGGTCTACTCCAAAAAATTTAGGCTACCCAATTAATACAATCGATCGGGAGGGAACCTTATTCATCACAGCCGATGGGAAAACTGCCTATTATGCTAGTGAGCGAAAAGATAGCTATGGAGGTCTTGATTTGTACAGTTTTGAATTGAAATCTTCGATTCGACCCTTTGACACTAGATGGGTCACCGGAAAAGTAACAGATAAGAAAACTGGGAAGGGTATCGCTGCTACATTGGAATTAACTGATCTAAGCACTAAACAAATAATTTCGAAAGTAAAAACCGATTCACTTGGTAATTATTTACTGACGTTACCAACAGGACGCGACTATGCATTCACCGTAAATCAAAAAGGGTATTTATTCAATTCTGATCAATACTTTTTAAAAAATGGAAAGATGGACTCTGCGGCAGTCAAGAATATTGAACTGCAATCCATTGAACAAGATGCCAGAATCGTGTTAAAAAATATTTTCTTTGAAACAAACCGATTTGAGTTAAACCCCATTTCGCAGACGGAGCTGGATAAATTAGTTGTACTCCTTACGGAAAACCCTACACTGCGAATAGAAATTAGTGGACATACCGACAATGTTGGAAAGGCTGAAACTAATTTATTATTAAGCGACAACCGAGCTCGTTCCGTCGTAGAATATCTTGTTTCAAAAAAGATCGAAGCAAAACGATTGACATATAAAGGATACGGATTAACTAAGCCAATAGCCGACAATAGTACAGAAGAAGGAAGAGCACAAAACAGAAGAACAGAAATGCGTGTAATTGGACTCTAGTATTCTCCATCAGGGGGCCTTATACTTGGGAGAAAATCAACCATGAACTCCCAACTTCGTTA
Source organism: Chitinophagaceae bacterium (assembly GCA_044375755.1). Taxonomy (GTDB): domain Bacteria; phylum Bacteroidota; class Bacteroidia; order Chitinophagales; family Chitinophagaceae; genus JJ008. The sequence continues at coordinate 1,785 of JBILMC010000177.1, read as the reverse complement.
CCAAATTGCACTTACTCTTTTACCCGGCATAGGCCCAGCTCGACTTCGCCCATTGCTTTTAAAGTTTAATCCAGAACAGTTATTTCAATCCTCCTTTGAGCACCTTCGAAACATGGAGGGCATCAACTCTCGATTCATAGATGCATTACAAACATTTGATAACTGGAAGCGAGTAGATGAAGAATTAAGATTTATTGAAAAACATAAAATCAACACCTATTTTATTACTGACGAGAATTATCCCACCCGGCTTAAAGAATGTGCTGACGCACCCCTATTGGTATATGGAAAAGGAAAAGCAAATCTCAATGCAAAAAGAATCTTGGCAATCGTAGGCACACGACTAAATACAGATTTAGGTAGAAAATTTACAATAGAGTTAATTGAATCACTGCAATTTTTAAATATTACAATTGTAAGTGGACTTGCCTATGGAATTGATTCTATCGCACACACGCAGTCTCTGCTACAACAGCTTCCCACTATTGCAGTACTCGCGCATGGACTGGACCGCATTTATCCATGGGCGAATAAAAATTTAGCTCAACAAATTGTCGAGCAGGAAGGTGCTCTACTCACAGAGTGTAGACAAGGAGAAAAGACAGACTCCTATCTTTTTCCCAGGAGAAACCGCATTGTGGCAGGCCTTTCAGATGCAACACTTGTTATTGAAAGTGATGAAAATGGAGGCAGTTTGATAACAGCATCGTTAGCCTGGAGTTACAATAGAAACGTATTTGCGGTACCAGGCAGACCCAGCGACAAAAAAAGTAGCGGCTGTTTGCAGTTAATCAAAAATCAAAAGGCGCAACTTATTACAGGTGCGCATGACATTTTATATTGGATGGGTTGGACAGAAAAAGACACTTACGTAAGTAATCTCACGTACAACGAAAAGTGTAATCTAGAAACCAGCAATGATGAAAACCAAATCCTGAAATTGCTGAAAGGCCACGACTACCTGCACGTTGACGAAATCCAGCAAAAAACTAATTGGCCTATGCCCCACATAGCAGAGGTCTTACTTAACCTTTCCTTAGCAAGCTCGATAGTATCTTTGCCAGGTAACCGGTATAGGCTACGATGAGCGTTTATTAATGAAAAGACAGTTACTAACATATTTGATTTTTTTGAGCAGTGGTATGCAGTTTATTTTTTCACAACCTTGCACGACACTGGGCCAAACACCTTCCACAGCTTTTCCTGTATGTGGCACAACCGTTTTTACACAAAACAGTGTGCCAATCTGTTCCACAAACAGTCTTTATGTACCCGGCTGTTCTGGCGATGGCGCTAATTATGAGAACAGAAATCCATTTTTTTATCGTTTCACTTGTTATCAATCAGGAACACTTGGATTTACCATCAATCCACTTGCCCCAAACGAGGACTATGACTGGCAGCTTTATGATATTACTGGACGAAATCCAGATGAAATTTTTACAAATCGAACCATAATTGTAACGGGGAACTGGGCGGGAACCTATGGTCCAACGGGTGCCTCTGCAACTGGAGTTAATTTTATTCAATGTGCGTCAGATCCAGCAGCTGGAGCAAATGCATTTGCAAAAATGCCCGACTTGATCATTGGACACGAATATCTTTTATTAGTTAGTCATTATACAAATACACAAAGTGGGTATACGCTAAATTTTTCAGGAGGGACAGCAGTTATAACTGACCCAATTCTTCCAACCCTTAGCATAGTAAAGGCAGATTGTGATGGTAAAATCTTACGACTTAAGCTCAATAAAAAAGTTCGTTGTAATAGCTTATCACTTGATG
>JBILMC010000178.1:0-3273 GCA_044375755.1 Chitinophagaceae bacterium | reverse complement strand
TGCTCTTCAATTATGACCAAGCGATTTGTTTTTTTGATACTTTCTAAAACGGTATGCCAATCTAAGGGGCGTATAGTACGAAGGTCAATTACCTCCGCGCTAATTCCTTCTTTTTCCAACTCATCTGCAGCACCTAGAGCAACTTTCATCATTTTATTGAATGAAACCAAGGTCACATCCCTACCCGATCTTTTAACATCCGCTTTACCTAATTCAATATAGTATTCGTCATCGGGCACTTCTGATTTGTCACCATACATCAACTCACTTTCCATAAAAACAACCGGATCTTCTTCGTAACGAATAGCTTGTTTTAAAAGACCCTTGGCATCATACCCGTTACTGGGAGAAACCACCTTAATACCCGGAATATTAGCATACAGTGATTCAAAGGCAGTTGAGTGCTGAGCACCTAGCTGGCCTGCAGAGCCGTTAGGGCCCCGAAAAACAATAGGACAGCTTATTTGTCCGCCACTCATTGCCAACATCTTAGAAGCCGTATTTAAAATTTGATCTAAAGCCAAAACAGCAAAGTTCCAGGTCATAAACTCGACAATAGGACGCAAGCCGTTTTGAGCTGCGCCTACACCAACAGCAGCAAAACCTAATTCAGAAATTGGTGTATCAATAACACGCTTATAACCAAACTCTGCCAGCATTCCCTGGCTAACTTTATAAGCACCATTGTACTCAGCAACCTCTTCTCCCATCAAAAAAATGCGCTCATCTCGTCGCATCTCTTCTGTCATAGCTTCACGAAGAGCTTCTCTAAAAGGAATAATCCTGGCCATAAACACTTGATTTTAAGCTTTGCAAATGTAAGCACCCCTCTGAAGAAATCCTAAACCAAGCTAGTTTTGAATAAGAATTAACTTGTTATTGTAAGTGCCCAAAATATCCCACCCTACCTTTGCCTTCCTATGAAAAATGTTAAACTCATTGAAGTTCCTTCAGAAATTGGTGCCGGAACAAGAGGTGCCAGCCTGGGAGTAGAGGCAATCAAAATTGCAGCATTGGATTTCATGAGTAACTTTTTTATTCACTTTCCCTCCGAAAAAATTCAAACAGAAAACAGACTGCTGCACGAACCCATTGAATCTCCTTATGCCAAGAGGATTAAAGGCATGCATACCATGTATGAGAGAGTGTCAAAATCCATTGCAGATACTATCAAAAATAATTTTTTTCCAGTCGTGCTAAGCGGTGATCACGCTACTTCAGGCGCCACTATTGCAGGCATACGTATAGCTAAACCCAAAAGTAAACTGGGGGTGATTTGGGTTGACGCGCACGCCGATCTCCATACACCCTACACAACTCCATCGGGCAACATGCATGGTATGCCCATGGCTATCTCTCTCGGAATTGACAACAAAGAATCAGCTATACACGAACCTGATACTATTACGATCGAATACTGGAATAAACTAAAACAGCTCGGAAAAATTTGTCCGAAAGTACTTCCAGAAAACGTTGTCTTTATCTCACTTCGAGACTATGAAAAGGAGGAAAAAAATTTACTTGACCGTTTAGGAATTAAAAAAGTTTCTGCTAAAGAAATAAGAAGTAAAGGAGCAGAGAATGTTGTTCGTTCAATTTTTAGATACCTGGCAGATTGTACAGATATCTATTTATCTTTTGACGTTGACTGTCTTGATGCAGCTATCTCTAAAGGAACAGGGACTCCTGTTGGAAATGGATTAAGAGAGCGAGAGGCTGAGGACTTGGTTAGTAAATTCATGCAAAATAGAAAGATTTGCTGCTTTGAGATAACAGAAGTAAATCCAACGTTGGATAAAGAAAATCTTATGGCAGAAATTGCATTCAATATCCTTCAGCGAAGCGTCAACATTCTAATGATGAATTAGGTAACGTTAAAAGTTTTACGAAGACCTTCTTCAAAACTTGAGGGACTATATCCCAATATTGAGCGAGCTTTCTTGATTTGCAACCCGGTAATTTGAGGTCGTCTAGCTGGTTGATTAAAATTGGATGAATTAGTTCGTATGACTAATGATGTATCTAAACCAAGAAAGCCAGCTGTACGAATGGCCATCTGGTAGGGGGTTAAAACTTCCTCACCACAAATATTAAAGACTCCTTGTGTGTTCGCATTCATCATACTGACAATGCCAGTAACCAAATCCTCTACAAAAGTTGGCGTACGAACCTGGTCGTCCACAACCTGATAAGATTCTCCCCTACTTAATTTTTCTTGTACAATGGATAATAAATTAGAACGCCCAGTCATGGGCATACCATATACCAAAACAGTGCGAACTATTGACCAGTAGAAGGGATATTTTTCGACCCAATTTTCAGCTTCGAGTTTTGTTATACCATAATGATTAATTGGATTACGTATCGCATCTTCCGTATAATTTCCAGCAATACCATCAAATACAAAATCCGTTGAGATATAGTTAAATGGAATTTTCTTTTCACTAGCGGCTTGCAAAAGATTAAAAGTTCCCCATGTATTGATTTGAGTTGCCAGCTCTTTTTTTTCTTCACACTCATCTGGCTTACCCATCGCAGCAGCGTGAATAATGTAATCGGGAGAAGTTTGACGAATAATAGTGATTGACTGATCGTCAGAAGCTACGTCCAGCGGGAAATAACTAAATCCATTGAGTCCATCGAAGGGAATTCTGCAATTACCCCTGCTCGTTGCTACTACCTCATGACCAATATCAAGTAGCCTTTTGCAGAGGTAAAATCCCAAAAAACCATTTGCACCTGTAACGAGCACTTTCATAGGATAAAACTAAAGAAAACACGTACCTTCACCACTCAATTTTTTTCAGATGAACTCTAAAGTGACCCGAATTGGCGTCTTAACCTCGGGCGGCGACTCTCCAGGCATGAATGCAGCTATCCGCGCTGTTGTTAGAACCGGCCTTTTTTATGGGCTTGAAGTGTACGGGATTATGAGAGGCTACCAAGGATTGATTGAAGATGACATGTTCAAGATGAATGGCCGTTCTGTAGCAAATATTATACAGCGTGGTGGAACAATTTTAAAAACGGCACGCTGCTTAGAGTTTATGGAGAAGGAAGGACGCCAAAAAGCCTATGATAATTTGAAAAAAAGAGGAATTGACGGGTTAGTGGTAATAGGGGGAGATGGATCGTTTCGAGGAGCAGGCAAACTCAGCAGTGAGTTTAATTTACCCTGTGTTGGACTAGCAGGCACTATTGACAAAGACATATCAGGTACAGATTTTACAATTGGATTTGATACAGCAGTCAATACCGCTGTTGAAGCTATTG
>JBILMC010000194.1:0-2978 GCA_044375755.1 Chitinophagaceae bacterium | reverse complement strand
TTAAAAGCTTTACTTAATTACCACTTGGATAGAATTGTAGTATATCGTGGTAATACCCTCAAATCCGGAGTCTGTACCAATTACTAACCAGATTTCCCCTTGTTTGTTGGCCTTAACATTTAAAGGTGTAGCTGTGTTAAGTTGTTTAATCTTGTAGACATTCTGGTCTGTTCCATTGGCGAAATCCCCAATTACCTTCATATCAGTGCCTCCAATTGATTGATTTCCCTTATCGATATTCATTCGATACCAGTTTTCAGATGTATTCAGCACTTTTATTGGTTCGAAAGGCACAGCGCCTGCCTTTATTTTTACCCCTTCACCCGGAGCCCCACCAACACCAACCATATTATTGGCGACATTGGTTGCAAAATCAACTTTAACATCAACTATATAGTTCCTGTCAGGGGTCAACCCTGTTACTTTCTTTTTAATAAACATAAAGAGGTCATCGCTTCGATTAACTCCAGATTGCCGGATTGCCCCGTCGGAGGTATTTAGCGGTAGCGGCAGTCCGGAATGTGAAAATTGGAGTTGATACTGAGATAACATTAGCGGGTCATTCGGATAGTCTGCAAAATCACCTACCCAGTTATCTGTACCTGCTGTAAGGTTGTCAATAATTGTTTTATCAGTTGAAGACTGAATATTGCCGATTTTTTTACAGCCGCAAAAAATAAAAACTAAGACCAGGGAAGACAAGCAAAGTCTGTAAAACAATCTATGCATTTGCTACGAGAATTATTTTCAAAAATATTAAAAAGATGCAACTACTCTAACTCACTGATAGACAAAGAAAAAGCCATCATTTCTGATGGCTTGTCCAGTGTGGCTCCCCCTGCTGGACTTGAACCAGCGACCCTCTGATTAACAGTCAGATGCTCTAACCAACTGAGCTAAGGAGGAGTGTCTGTTTGACGTTCCGCTTTTGAAGCCAGGCTCCATTTGCGGGGGGCAAAAATAAGGATTTTCGGGAAGTTGAAAACACAAAATGAGTCATTTTGATCTCTCTTTTCGGATCCCCAAAAAAAGCCCTTCGGGCCTTACTTCCAATGGGTATACCCTCATGTCATAGCCTTGGCCGGTACAGTTACGACCATTGGATAAGCAGAACTTATAATGATGAAGAGGGCAAACAACATTCCCCTTACTATCTATATATCCTTCTTTTAGGGGGGCGCCGGCATGGGGACAAAGGGCTTGAAACGACATCCATTTTTCTTGCCACTTTGTAATACAAATTTTTCTATCAGCTATATTGATTTCCACGATCTCAGTCCCTTTTGGTAAAATGGATTCGAGATCGGCGCTAATCAAGTGCCATTCAAATTCCCTCGGTATAAGACTCATAAGAATGGTAGCCGGTTTTGTAGGGGTAGCGTTTAATATATAATGCGCGAACCTGTTGAAGTAAGTTAGCTCGAAGTCCGTCAATTTCTCTTTTTTGGGTAGCAGAAACAAATACACATGTTGCACCCGTTTCGTTTTCCCATCTTTTTTTAAGATCTTTTAAAATGGTTTGTTTGACATCCTCTTCTAGCCATTGATCAAACGTGCGTTCTTCATACAAATCCATTTTATTGAAAACGGTGATGATTGGTTTTTCTGCGCAACCTAATTCAGCAAGTGTAGTATTGACCACTTTCATTTGGTCTTCATAATTGGGATGTGAGATGTCAACCACATGTAAAAGAATATCACTTTCTTTAACTTCATCTAGTGTGCTCTTAAAGCTCTCCACCAAGTGGTGAGGGAGTTTACGAATGAATCCAACCGTGTCACTCAATAAAAAAGGAGTGTTCTCAAATACTACTTTGCTTGTGGTTGTATCGAGTGTGGCGAATAATTTATTTTCTGCAAATACATCACGTTTACTGAGAATGTTCATTATAGTAGACTTGCCTACATTGGTATAACCTACTAACGCAACACGTATAAATTCTCCTCTTTCTTTTCGCTGTGTATAAGCTTGTTTATCTATTTCTGCCAAACGTTTGCGTAGCAATGAAATTTTATCACGAACAATTCGTCGGTCTGTTTCAATCTCTGTTTCACCGGGACCTCGAGTTCCAATGCCACCCCCTAATCGTTCAAGGTGTTTCCACATGCCTCGTAAACGGGGTAGTATATATTGATATTGCGCCAACTCCACCTGTGCTTTGGCTTGTGCAGTTTTGGCACGTCTTGCAAAAATGTCCAAAATCAAATCACTTCGGTCAATCGTTTTTACATTGATGACCTTTTCAATATTATTGATTTGTGCACCACTGAGTTCATCGTCAAAAATGACAACGCGAATATTTTTTCCAGCTACAAATTGGGCAATTTCTTCGAGCTTTCCTTTCCCTACAAATGTTTTACTGTCGGGGTGTTGTAATTTCTGTGTAAATGTTTTGACGGTAACTGCACCCGCTGTGCTTGCTAAAAATGCAAGTTCATCCAGGTATTCATTTACTTGTGTTTCAGTCTGATCTTTTTGAACCACTCCGACTAAAACGGCTCTCTCTTCTTGTTCAATCTTATTCCGCTTATCGATCATACCTGCAACATCAAAGTCCGCTCAACATCAGACCTACTGTAAATGGTCTGGCGGTTGGACCTGTTCCATCTCTCAATGTAGGATTGAGCTGGTAGCTAGAGAAAATGGAGAATCGACCATAGCCCACTCGAAATGTACCTACAAAGCGTGTTTTATTAATAAATTTTGTACTGGTCTCTTTCATAGTGTAATCATTGATTAGATTACCGTTTCTATTTTGGAATGAAACGTTTCTTGTATGTGCATTAATTAAAGCACCTACGCGAACGCCAAGTCCAAATTTTAAACCTTTGCCATTCTCTGGATCAGCTGTGTAGCGCAATTCGAGGGGTAACTCCGCGTAGCTGGTAGCGAGTTTTGTCTTTTTAAAATGATTCGTATCGCGCACATTAGTAAAGGGGATAACTGCACCTAGTTCTTTGATACCCACATTCACTTT
>JBILMC010000012.1:0-13449 GCA_044375755.1 Chitinophagaceae bacterium | reverse complement strand
TCCTGTGCATCCATTGCTGCTTTTTGCAGTGATCGTATATATTCCAGCAGCCAAATTTGCAAATTGTCCTGTTGACTGAAATGCTCCATTATTCAAGCTATACGTATATGGACTGGTGCCACCTGTGGCGGTTGCAATAATATTTCCATTAGAGGCAGTACCCGTGGGATTAGTAATATTACCCGTAATATCAATTGTTACGTTAGCGCAGGGGTCTGGCGGGGGCGAGGTGCTATCTTTTCCGCAACCTGCAAAAATGAATACGAGGCTTACTATCAATAAAGAGAGGCGAATTGCCATAGAGATATTTTAAAGATGAAGTTAAGAATTGATTTATGGAAAGTATTAATTTCAGTGTTATCAAATTCAAATTATGAAACAGCTCATTCACTTTTTTGTTTTCGTAGTATTCAGCTTTTCTGGATTCGCACAGCCTAAAAAAGCAAAACTTTCCGAGTCGGGCACTACGCAACAAATGGATCCCACTTTATTTGGTGGAGTAAAATATCGGTTGATCGGTCCCTTTCGTGGAGGAAGAAGTGCTGCGGTGGCCGGTAGTTTGCAAGCACGCAACACTTTTTATTTTGGCGCAACCGGAGGTGGTGTTTGGAAAACAACCGATGGAGGGAGCAACTGGAAAAATATAAGCGATGGTTTTTTTGGAAGCTCCATTGGTGCTATAGCAATTGCCCCCTCCAATGAAAATATAATTTATGTGGGCGAGGGTGAAAATACTATGCGCGGAAATGTATCAGAAGGTTTGGGAGGAATCTGGAAGAGTGAAGATGGCGGAAAGACCTGGAAAAACTGTGGGCTTAAGGATGGAAGACACATTACAAACATTTTGATTGATCCACGTAACCCCTCTATTGTGTGGGCAGGAGTGATGGGACATTTGTTTGGGCCAAACACGGAGCGTGGGGTTTTTAAATCTACTGATGGTGGCCAAACTTGGAAGCGCACGCTGTTTGTGAATGAGCAAACGGGTTGTAGTGATTTAATTATTGATCCAGAAAATTCAAGTATTCTTTATGCAGGAACCTGGAGAGTGATTCGTACGCCACATAGTTTGGAAAGTGGAGGAGAGGGAAGTGGTTTATGGAAAAGTACAGATGGAGGGGAGACCTGGGTAAATATTAGCAGTGCCCGCGGCTTGCCCAAAGGTGTATGGGGGATTGTTGGTGTTGCTGTAGCTCCTTCAAATACTGATAAATTGTATGCAATTATAGAAAATGAAAAAGGTGGATTGTATAGTAGTGCAGATAAAGGGGAGACCTGGACTTTGCAAAGCAGTGATAACAACATCCGGCAACGTGCTTGGTATTATACAAAAGTTTTTGTGGATCCTAAAAATGAGAATATTGTTTATTGTCCGAATGTAAATTTTGTTAAGAGTAGAGATGGTGGAAAAACATTTCAATCGTTACGTACGCCACATGGTGATCATCATGATTTATGGATTGACCCGGCTGATGGCAAGCGAATGATTGTAGCGGATGACGGTGGTGCTCAAGTAAGTTTTGATGAAGGACAGAATTGGAGTACGTATATGAATCAGCCCACTGCACAGCTATACCGGGTGAGTACGGATAACGCATTTCCTTATCGAGTTTTGGCTGCTCAACAGGATAACTCTACACTTCGAATTCGTTCTTCTACTTATGGTAGTTATATCACGGAGCAGGATTGGGAACCTACTGCAGGTGCAGAAAGTGGTTATGTAGTTGCAGACCCACTCAACCCAAATATTGTCTATGGTGGAAATTATGGGGGCTATCTTTCTCGCTTCGATCACACAACCGGGGAGAATAGAGCTATCTCTGTTTGGCCAGATAATCCAATGGGAGCGGGCGCTGATGTACTCAAGTATCGTTTTCAATGGAACTTTCCCCTGTTCTTTTCGCCGCATGATCCTAAAAAATTATACTGTGCAGGTAATGCACTTTTTGTAACAGACAATGAAGGGGCCAGTTGGAAACAGGTATCACCTGATTTAACAACGAATGACAAAAGCAGACAATATTCCAGTGGAGGTCCCATTACGAAGGATAATACCTCGGTAGAATACTACTGCACTATTTTTACAGCAATGGAAAGCCCGCTGGAGAAAGATCATCTTTGGACGGGTAGTGATGATGGAGTGGTTCATTTTAGTAGAGATGGTGGAAAAAATTGGACAAATGTTACACCTGCAAATGCCCCAAAATGGATGATGTGGAATGCTATTGAAGCAGATCCATTCCGAAAGGGAGTTATCTATATCACCGGTACTCGTTATAAGTTGGATGATTATACTCCTTATATCTATAAAACCGAAGATTATGGGCAGAGCTGGCAATTAATTACGAAGGGAATTTCTGCAATGCATTTTACCCGTGTAATGGGTGCAGACCCAAAACGTGCGGGGTTATTATATGCAGGTACGGAATTTGGTATGTATATCAGCTATGATGGCGGTGCAAACTGGCAATCCTTTCAACTCAATTTACCCTTGGTTCCAATTACTGATTTGACAATTAAGAATAATGATTTAATTGTAGCGACGCAGGGGCGTTCTATTTGGATGATTGATGATTTATCAATGGTGCAACAAGCAAATCCATCTACATTGACTAAATCGATTCATATTTATCAAACCAACAATAGCTATAGAGTGCCTGGTGTTGCTACTCGTTGGGGATCGATGAGCGTTCCAGCAAATAGTGCGGCTAACCCACCCAAAGGGGCTGTAATTAATTTTTGGCTAAAAGATGAAGTAACGGATTCAACACAAGTTTCTGTTTCTATTTTGGATCCTGCTGGCAAATTGATTAAGCGCTTTACCACAAATGCCAAAGAAAATGAGCTTACTATCAAAAAAGGTTTTAATCAATTTGTTTGGGATCTTAAGTACCCGGAGGCAGAAAAAATAGATGGGTTGATTCTTTGGAATGGAATTCCTGGAAGTATTATTGCTGCTCCCGGAAATTACACGGCAAAGGTTCAGTTTAATAAGGATACTTTACTAGTACCATTTACTGTTTTTGCAGATCCTAATTATAAATGTTCACAGGAAGATTATGAGGCACAATTGAATTTTCTAATTCAGGTGCGCGATAAGTTCAATCAGACTATGATTGCCATTCGTCAAATCCGTCAGGTGCGTCAACAGATCAGCGAGTTCGTAACACGCCAGGGAAAAAACTGTCCTGTAGCATTAAAATCAATGGGAGATAGTTTATCAAAAAAATTAACAGCTGTTGAAGAGTTGCTGCACCAAACAAAGGCAAAAAGTGGGCAAGATGTTTTAAACTTCCCAATTCGTTTGGATGATAAATTGAGTGGTGTTTTTGATATGGCTAATAGTGGTAATATGGCACCCCCCCAGCAGGCTAAGGCAGTTTATTCAGAATTGGCAGTACAAGTTGATCAGGCGCTAGCACAGTTGCACACTCTTTTGGATGGCGGAGTAAAAGAGTTCAATAAAGCTATAGTTGAAAATAAACTACCTGTCATAGTCATTGCAGAAAAATGAAAAGACGATCCAATTGGAAGGGACTGATTGTACTAATCAGTCCCTTTTTTTTAAGCGTGATAGCCATTGCTCAGCCAAAGGAGGTTAAGCTGGTTGTGTTAGGTGTGATGCAGGATGGGGGTCTGCCTCAGTTAGGTTGCACTAAGTCTTGCTGTATTGCATCTATAAATCGAAAAACAGTATCCTCCCTTGCAATAGTGGAGCCGTCGAAGCATCGCTTTTCGTTACTTGATGCAACGCCCGATATTGTTCACCAGTGCAAATTGGTCGATTCGCTTTATAAAGAAGTAAAGCTGCATTCTATTTTTCTGACTCATGCGCATATGGGTCACTATACTGGCATTTTGCAACTCGGACGTGAAGCGATGAATGCAAAAAATATTCCAGTATATGTCATGCCACGGATGGCTGATTTTATTTCTGCAAACGGGCCTTGGAGTCAACTAGTTCGGATCAATAATATATCACTTACTACAATCCAGGATAATGTACCTATCGAAAACGAAAATTTTTCTATCACGCCAATACTAGTTCCTCATCGGGATGAATTTTCTGAAACAGTGGGCTACCGTGTTAAGGGACCCCATAAGTCAATTTTGTTTATTCCAGATATTGACAAATGGTCAAAATGGAGCCGAAGCTTGATTGCAGAAATTGAAAAAGTCGATTACGCATTTTTGGATGGAACATTTTTTGCTGACGGCGAAGTGGACCGCCCCATGAGTGAAATTCCTCATCCATTTGTTACGGAAACAATGAGCCTGTTGAATGAAGCTCCAACGTCAATTAAGAAGCGTGTTTACTTTATTCATTTTAATCATAGTAACCCGCTGATTAATCCATTGAGTAGCGAACGAAAAAAAGTAGAACAATTGGGCTATCAGATAGCAAAAGAGGGAGCCGTCTTTTCTTTGTAAGACAACTCCCTCTAAATATTTATTCTTTTACGGGTTATTCGATGGGCTTGTATTCTTTGAATAGATTCAATTTTGTTTCTTCTACTTGTTTTTTATAGCCTTCCCACTTGCTTGCAAAGAATTCATTGATTGAAGTAAGAATTGATTTTATTGCATTTTCTGCATTTACAATCAGTTGCTCTTCTTGTGCGCCTGGAGCAATCATTTTAGCATTGATTGTTTGTTGTGCTGTTTGCAATTGAGATAATACTGTTACTTCAAATGGACTTCTGGTGATGCCTTGTTTATCTGAGGTTTTACCATTGATGGCCTCACGGAATTTCTTAATGTCTTCTAAAAGTGTGTTACTTGTTTTTCGTAAGGAATCTGCTGGCTTACCTTCCAGACCTTTGACTTGATTAATGATTTTGTTACACACTTCTTCTGCTTCATTCATTCGATCCATGGCCAGTGTAAGTTTGTCGCCCATTTTGCGTAAGCGATCCATGGCCTTACGTTGTGCTATTTTTATTTCATTGCGATTGCCTAAGCGCGGATCATCTTTTATTGTAATTGAAGTTGAGTCAGTTTGTCCTGCATAAGTAAGTACAACTTTATAAGTGCCTGGTAATACTTGGAAACCACCTGGCTCAGGAGAACCTGGTTGTGGTTTGGGAGAGCCTGGTTGACGATACCCTTTTTCTTCCATTCCCCAGTATATACGATTGAATCCTGTATCAGCTGTCCATCTTAGTGAACGGATCAGTCCATTTTCACTGTTATAAATTCTTACTGCGATGGAATCACCTCTATTACCTCCGTAACCACGTCCACTTCCTCCCATACGACCTCCGCCTTGGCCGCGTCCTCCACCCATACCTTGTCCACCTCCTGTATTGGAGGCAGCGGAAGTAGTGTTATCTGTGGAAGTAGCATTGGTTTTAATGTTTGTAGAATCAGCGCGCTTTGGTTTGTTGATATAAAAAGAAACTGCTGCACCACGTGGTCTGTTATCGGCATCCCAAATACCCATCACGCTCCACTCATATCCATCTGCTGGTTTGTATTGCGCTTGAATGGCTTCTGGCGCCTGGAATACTGTGATATTTTTAGTAGGTGTTTTTGTGGTGCTAGCTGCCAATTGACGTAATGGACGAATGTCATCTAATATCCAAAGTGCTCTTCCAAAAGTAGCGATAGCAAGGTCTGCCTCTCTCTCTTGGATGGCTAAATCGTAGGTAGACACAGAAGGATAGCCGTTTTTCCATTGAGAAAAATTGACACCATTATCAACGCTGATCCATAGACCATGTTCTGTACCTACAAAAATCAAATTAGGTTCAACTGGATCTTGAATCATACAAAGTGCATAACCATTGACTTTGTTTTCATCAACTAATCTCGTCCACGTTTTACCAAAATCTGTTGTTCGGAATATATAGGGTTTAAAGTCACCTCTGCGATAATCATTTGCCACCACAAAGGCTTCTCCAGCATTGTGTCGAGAAGCATTGATCTGTGGGATCCAACTTCCTGCAGGCAGACCTGGAATTTTTCCTGCAAAATTGGTCCAGGTTTGACCACCATCTTTTGTTAATTGAACTTGTCCGTCATCTGTTCCTACCCATATTACCCCTTTTTGTACAGAAGAAGGAGAAATGGTCAGTAGACTGCAATGCGTTTCTGCACCAGTAATATCCAACGTGAGTCCACCTGTATTTTGGAACGCATAAATTTTAGCAGAATCATTGGTTGTTAAATCAGCGGAAATAATTTGCCAGCTAGCTCCTTTGTCTGTGCTTTTGTGAACAAACTGGCTACCCAGATAAATTGTTTTAGTGTCAAAAGGGTCTTGCGCCATAGGTGTATTCCAATTGAAACGCATTTTGATTGAAGGATCAACGGCTGGAGGTTTGACATACCAAGATTCGCCAGTTTTCCAGTTTCTTCTTCCAAAAGATCCACCTTGACTTTCACTATATACCCAACTAGCATCCTCAACATCTGGCATCACATCAAAACCATCTCCTCCACCTACATTGTGCCAATAGTAATTACGAATGCCTCCATTAATCCAAACATAAGCTGGGCCATGCCAGCTTCCATTGTCTTGCATTCCTCCCATGACATTGTATGGAGTTTCGTTGTCTACGTTGATGTGATAAAATTGTCCAACAGGAATTTTTTCATCAAAATTCCAGCTCTTGCCTCTATCTCTAGATATACCGATACCTCCATCATTTCCTTCGATGATCAAGTTTGGATTTTCTGGATGAATCCACCAGGCATGATGATCTGGATGAATGCCTGAGTAAGGGATCAGTGTGCTAAATGATTTACCTCCATCTTCACTTAGTGTAATAGTAGAGTGAACATCGTAAATACGATTTTCATTTTTCGGATCTACATAAATCTCTTGATAATAAAACGGTCTGTCTGTTACATCAGCTGCGTTAATATTTACTAGTTGCCAGTTAAAACCTCCATCCTCACTTTTGTAGAGTCCATTTTTTGTAGCTTCCACTTTTGCATAAACTCTGCTAGGCATACTTCTGGCAAAAGCAATTCCAATTCTTCCAAGGGGTCCCTCAGGCATTCCTTCTTCCTTGCCCATTTTTTTCCAGGATTTTCCTCCATCTACTGTCATGTATAGTCCGCTTCCTGCTCCACCACTTTTCAATTCCCAGGGCTTTCTGCGAAACTGCCACATAGACGCAATTAACTTATTGGGATTGGAGGGGTCCATTACTAAATCAGCGCAACCCGTAGTGTCATTGACATATAAAATTTTTGACCAGGTTTCTCCTCCATCTGTTGTTTTGAATACCCCTCTTTCAGGATGCTCTGCATACGGATTTCCAATTGCGGCAACGTAAACTGTATTGGGATTAGTTGGGTCGATCACAACTCGGTGAATACAAATTGTTTTATCTAGTCCCATTTTTTTCCAGCTCTTTCCAGCGTCCAGCGATTTGTATATGCCAGCCCCTAAGTTGAGTGAATTGCGAGGGTTACCTTCGCCAGTTCCCACCCAAACCACATTGGGATTGCTCTGCTGAATGGCTATAGAACCAATATTTTGAATAGGCTGATCATCAAATATTGGGTTCCACGATTGTCCGCCATTTTCTGTTTTCCATACTCCTCCAGATGCGGCTCCCACATAGACGGTCGTAGGGTTAGCTACCACTGCATCAATGGCCGTAATACGACCACTCATACCTGCTGGTCCAATGTTTCGAGGCTTCCAATTTTTGAATTGTTCCCAGTTTACTTTTTGAGCAGAAACTGCGCAGGTCAATACCAGACCTGTAAGCAATAAGAAGTAGTTTTTCACTTTTTTAATTTTTGGGGAATGAAATGTTGTAAAGTTGGCTTAGAAATATTTTATCAGACGCAATTTTTCTTGTCTTCCAGCTAAAAAAAGAAAGGATTTCCCATTAAAATAGCCGTCCTCCTCTAGCATAATTCTGATTTCTTTACCCCACTCGGGGATATAGGTAGCACTATTTAGCTCAATGGAATAGGCGGTGGATGGATAAACAGGATAATCACCACTTCCAGCAACACCTTCTTGTTGATCCCACAATCCGATAGTGGGGCCTGCAGCATGGCCATGTAATCCTAGTGGATGGGAGTAAATACTTGGCTTGATTCCTTCTTTTATTGCTTGCTCACGCGTGGCTTTTAATAATTCATTCCCGGTTCGTCCTGTTTTAAACTGCGAGGTTAAAATATCCTGCAATCGGTTACTGGTTGCAAAAGCCTTTTGCAAGTAGGCGGGTGCCTCTATTTCTCCCGCACGTAAAACATAGGCGTGCTGTTGAATATCTGTATTTAACCGTAAGTAAGTAATTCCGAAATCTACGTGTAATAAGTCGCCAGGTAGTATTACCTCATTTTCGGGTCGATTCGAAAAACTTCTCAGGTGTTCAAAATTGACGGTGTCGCTTCTTTGGACGGAAACAGAAGGGTGAAACCAAGTGGTTAACCCTAGCGAAGTAACGCGTTGTCTAAACCACCATACCAAATCATCAGTTGTGGTTACGCCAGGCGTAATGACTCTTGGAGAAAAACCTTCAGCGATAATTTCGTGTGTTATTCCAATCAGTTTTTGATATAACTGTAGTTCGCGTTCAGTTCTAGATTCCAGCCAACCAACAGCCAGTGACTCCGCAGACACTAGTTTATTCTTAAATGACACAGGTAGTTTTTCTACTAAGCGTTCATAGTGGGTATGATCCAACCCGTCTGCATGTCCAAAATTTAAAGAGGTATTGATTCCAATTTTTGATGGATTTTTTTTCTGAATTAGATCAGCAAGCGCATTCCATTGATCTGGAAATTTTTGTAAATCCCACGCTGCTTTGATTGAATTGCCCACGTTATACCTTGCAATAGCAAATCGTTCTGCAGTCTGAGTGGTGGGGTTTAGGTAGAACACAAGCATTGTTGTTCTTCTTGCAGAAAGCCATGTGGAAGGCAGCATTGTTTTTAATACAGGATCTTCATTGTACTCTCGGGAAATGAGAAGCCACATGTCAATTCCTGTTCTTTTCATTAGTGCCGGTAAAAGAGTCTGAAATCTTTCCTCTAAAATTTCATCAACAATTTTACTTTGTTCGCGCTCTGTTAAAACAGGTTGCGCAGTCAAGCAGTAAGATGACCAGCAAATAGCTAGCAGTAGGATGATTTTTTTCATAGTGTTATGCACGTAAATTTAATATCTTTAAAGGAATAAATTTTTATTAATGGAAGTACATCATCCGCACCACCTAACGCATAAAAAAAAGTGGCATGAGTATTTTTTAGAGTTTATAATGCTTTTCGTAGCCGTCTCCCTTGGATTTTTTGCCGAAAATGTACGAGAGCGACAAATTGAAAAGCATCGGGAGATCTCTTATTTAAAAAATGTACATGAAGATTTACTATTGGATTTAAATACAATTGATACTGTAATGATAGTGAATCAGAGACGGATGGCGATGCTGGATTCACTTTTTGCTTTATTGGATAAAGGGGATCCCCCGCTTGCTGATCTGTATTATTATTTTAGGAATATGGCTTTGCGTGCAACATTTGAGTCGTCGCATATTGGGTTTGATCAGATAAAGTCGGCTGGGGGGTTACGGATGATTAGAAATCGGGACATTATCTCTGGAATTCAGCAATATGAAAATACACTTGGCTCAATGTACAAGTTAGAGGAAACACGGGAGCATACGTTAGAGCAAGCGCGATTTAGGCTGGCAACTGTATTAGATGCAAAGACAAACTATATTATGACACAAGAACAGCTAGATGGACCTGTTCGTTTTCAACGGCCTAAAACTCCAGCTCCTTTTTTTAATAATGATCGTTCCACTATCAATGAGCTTGTTAATTTAACAGCATTCAGTGTCAATACGAGTCGGTACCTGAATCAGCGGTTAAGTAAAATGAAACGAATCGCTAGCGAACTCGATGAGGCAATTTTAAAAGAATACGGCAAAGAGTTTAATCATTAAATTATTTAATAATGACATTCCCCATTTTATTTGCGGTACTTGCAGTAATACTTATTTTGGTTCGCAGACACTTCCGAGAAAAAGAGTAAATTATGCTTTAATTGCTATAGGTTTTCTCTATTGCGCTAATCAGTTTGGTTGCGTTTTCTTTTTGCTCGGTGAATATACTTCTTTGTACGTTTTGCATAGAGTTTTTAATGTGTGAGAGTCTATTTGCAAATTCGATAATTACAATTCTGTCGTTAGTTAACAGTGTCGCATCGTCCATAACTCTTCTTTCTCCTGAACCCTCTACCAAATTTTTATATTTAAATTGGTTATATATCCGGTATGATTGATCTCTTGCTTTTAATTTGAGATCACCTACAATGTCTTCATACTTTTCTAAAAACTCATTTTTGGTCCAATACTCTGAAAGCAAATTAATAATCTCGTTCGATTTTATTAGTCGTAAGCCTCCAGCATTTTTTAACTGGGCAGAGGTGCTTGTATTTACCTCTGAGCCCCTGTTTCCTAATATGCCCAAGTTTATAAGATAGAGCTTTTTGATTTCCTCTTTAGTCCAAGAGGTTTTTTCTAAAATTTGCAGCGTGGTGTCAATACCTTTGATTTGACGATCAATATATTGGGTAGCATTATTGTATTCTACGGTGTCTTTTTTTAAGTCTGATAAAAGACTCTCCATGTACTCATTTTCCCGATGTCTTTCAATATAATGCTCGCGCATATTCTCAGCGAAAAAACCTAGTGTAACCGCTGAAAATAGCATAAAAAACTCTGTAATATACTCGGACCATTTTTTGGGAATGTGATGTTTGTGGTGTACTTCCATAAACTTGGGTGCTTATATTTATGAAATGGAAATTACACAATTATTAAATTAACCAAGATGGAAGTACATCATAAACACCATTTGCCTAAAAATTGGAAAGAATACTTGACTGAATTCATTATGTTATTCACTGCTGTTACGCTGGGTTTTTTTGCTGAAAATTATCGTGAGCATAAAATTATAGAGCACCGCATGGAAGAAAATTATGTTGCTCTTTTACAAGATCTACGTCAAGACTCTACCCGTATAAAGGAATTGCAGGCTAGTAATGTGGAGGAGCGAAAAGGAATTGTAACGTTGTTAGATTTGCTATATAAATATCAAGACGGAAAGCTCACCATGCCGGCTGTGCAGGAGGGGGTAATGGGAATTGGGCGGACGCCTGAATATGTGACGCTATTTATGAACAATACAACTTTTAAGAATATGCAATCATCCGGGATGCTTAGTTACGTTGATAATGCGCAACTGCGTCAGGAACTTTCTTTCTATTATGAAGTATTGTTTAAAAAGTTGATCGATAATAATAATTTATATGATGATGATGGAAGAAAATTCTATAACGAGCACTTTCCAATTAAGCAGCCTAGTAATAACCGGGTACTGGATAGTTTAATAGGCGATTCTATTCAACTTTCAGAAAATTACAGAACCCTAAGTGCCAATAAGCGCTTTATTTTAAGTATGCCGGTTGCACGAGAAATTTTATCCAATCCACATACACTTTTAAAAACGGAGTCTTTTTATTTGCGCTTCTGTGTCTACATGCATTTATTGATGACTATTGAAGAGCAAAATAAAAAGTTGATTAAGCTTTTGCAAGAATAAACAATTGATAGGCGAATTACTTAACTACTCTGATGTTAAGTGTTTTTGTTGGAGTAGGATAGTAGGCTTGGCAAATTGCACAATTATTTGAGGGATTTGGCTCAAGAACAAACTTAAAAGTCTCACCAGCCCTTATTGATGAAGGGAATTCGCAAGGATTACCAAGTCTAAATGCTCTGTTATAGGACAACGAGGTTTGAGGATCTGTCCAAATTGACTCAAATAAAGTGTCTGCTAAAGCTCCATCTTCAAGTGTAATTGTATAGTTGCTACAAATTCCTGCTACGGCAAGTTTTCCGGTGAAATAGTTCAATTGGTCATACCGTTCGCATTGAAATCCGTAGCAGGTTATAAATGCAAAAAGTATAAAAATAGAAGCGATCTTATTCTTCATTGAGACTTTATTTGTTCAAATTTAGTGATAAAGTTGTTCCTTGCTTCTGTTCAACTATAAATCAGTAACTTAACCTGCTTATTAAAACGTTAAACTGTAGTTATGCGTCCTCTATTTTTTACCCTGTTTGTTTTTGCAAGCCAGTATTGTTTTGCACAGCTAAAATATCCTATCACGCAAAAAGTTGATGTGAAGGATGATTATCAAGGAACCGTGATTGCGGATCCTTACCGCTGGTTGGAAGACGATAACAGTGAAGCTACCCACCAGTGGGTGAATGCGCAAAATCAAGTAACCAGTTCTTATTTAACTGCTATTCCGTTTCGAAATGCTATTAAAGATCGGTTAGCTATTTTATGGAATTATCCCAAAATCGGTTCACCTAGAAAGGAGGGAGAGTTTTATTATTTTTTCAAAAACGATGGACTGCAAAATCAAAGTATACTCTACCGACAAAAAGGTCTAACAGGTGCTTCTGAAGTATTTATTGATCCTAACGCATTCTCTACAGATGGAACCATCGCATTGGGAGGCCAGTCTTTTTCCAAGCAAGCTCGTTACATGGCTTATATGATTGCTCGAAGTGGAAGTGATTGGCAGGAAGCAATCATACGTGATCTATCAACGGGTCGCAACATTGATGATACGATTAAGTGGATTAAGTTCAGTGGAATTTCTTGGTTAGGTGATATCGGTTTTTATTACAGTCGATATCCCGTTCCGGATGCAGACACAAAATTGTCCAAGCAGAACCGCTATCATAAAGTTTATTTTCATCGAATTGGAACCAAACAGTCTTCTGATGAATTAGTGTATGAGGACAATGAGCATCCCTTACGAAATGTTGGGGGTAGTGTAACGGATGATGGACGATTTTTGATTATCTCTCAAACCGAAGGCACTAGTGGTAATGAACTTTGGGTAAAAGATCTTGCTGCCAAGCAAGTTGAATTTTCAAAGCTGATCGATGGATTCTCTACTGATCCTGACGTGATAGATAATATAGGGGGGCAATTACTAATCAAAACAAATCAGGATGCTCCTAATTTTAAGATTGTGTTAGTGGATCCTAAAAATCCTGCAAAAACGAATTGGAAAACTGTTATCGGAGAGAAGAGTGACGTGCTGCAAGGTGTAGGTACTGGTGGAGGATATCTATTTTGTTCTTATCTAAAAGATGCTTCTACCCGAGTTTATCAATACACCTATGATGGAAAATTGGTTCGAGAAATTAAGCTGCCTGGTATTGGTGCCGCATCTGGGTTTGATGGCAAGTCAAAAGACAAATCTCTCTTTTACACATTTACTTCTTATACCTATCCTCCCACTATATACACGTATGATATTGCAACGGGTCAGTCAAGTCTTTTTAGAAAAACAGAAACTGCTTTTAAAAGTGAGGATTACGAAACAAGACAAGTGTTTTTTAGGAGTAAGGATGGAACTAAAGTTCCTCTCTTCATTACTGGGAAAAAGGG
>JBILMC010000057.1:0-7403 GCA_044375755.1 Chitinophagaceae bacterium | reverse complement strand
CCTGCTACACGTATGGATTGATCACAAACAATTCCTGCTAGCGCAATTACGGTAATGCCTGTTGTTCCACCACCAATATCAATGATCATATTACCAACTGGTTCTTCCACATCAATACCGATACCTAATGCGGCAGCCATTGGTTCGTGAATCAAATACACTTCTTTTGCACCCGCTTGTTCTGCGCTGTCACGCACGGCACGCTTTTCAACTTCAGTGATTGAAGAAGGAATACAAATCATCATTCTCCAACTTGGTGGTAATAATGGACGCTTTGGATAAACCAATTTGATCAACTCGCGTATCATTAACTCTGCAGCATTAAAATCTGCAATTACTCCATCACGTAATGGACGCACCGTGCGAATGCTCTCATGTGTTTTTTCATGCATCATGAGTGCTTTCTTTCCAACGGCTAAAACTTCTTTCGGATTATTTCGGTTCAGCGCTACAATACTAGGTTCATTCACCACTACCTCATCGTTATGAATGATTAAGGTATTTGCAGTGCCCAAATCAATTGCAATTTCTTGTGTAAACCAATTGAAAATTCCCATGTTCTATATCACTTTATAATTAAACAAAGGTGCGGGAAATTGAGAACTTCTCAAAGGGATTCATAAATCCCAAACCACTCTTTTTCTCAGCTAAATTCAAAACCGATGTCGCGACGAAAATACTTACCCTCAAACTGTATTTTTTCTTGAATGGACCTCGCATGCTCGGCCGCCTCCGTAACAGAATTTCCAAATGCGGTCACACAAAGCACCCTTCCCCCGCTAGTCACCGTTGCACCCTCACGAAGTTGTGTCCCCATATGAAAAATAGAAACCTCCGTGCCTGTCGCAGCCTCCAAACCAGCTATGGTAAATCCTTTTTTATAGTCTTCAGGATACCCCCCACTGACAGCTACAATTGTGCAAGCGGTACGCGGATCAGTCTCCACCTTCATTTTCGATAGTTGACCCGTAGCGGCTGCTTGTAGCAAGGTAACCAAGTCTGTCTGAAGACGAGGCATAACCACTTCCGTTTCAGGATCACCCATTCGGCAATTGTACTCTATCACAAAAGGCTCTCCTTGCACAATCATAAAGCCGATAAATACAAACCCACAGTAGTCAATACCCTCTTTAGCGAGACCCTGTATCGTGGGCTCCACCACGCGCGTTCTAATTTTATCCCACAAAACCGAGTCTACAAAAGGAACGGGACTCACCGCACCCATTCCACCGGTATTTAAACCTGTGTCTCCTTCACCAATTCGCTTATAATCTTTGGCCTCAGGTAGCAACACATAACTTTGTCCATCAGTCAGTGCAAAAACTGAAATCTCTATTCCTTGTAAAAATTCTTCTACCACCACTTTTTTTCCGGCATCTCCAAATTTGGACGCCTGGATCATTTCAGTAAATCCCTGTATGGCCTCCTCACGCGATTGACAGATCAAAACACCTTTTCCGGCAGCCAACCCATCAGCTTTCAAAACAATAGGAAGTGAATGGGTAGACAAGTAGCTTATCCCCTCTTCGAAACTTTCAATGGTAAACTCACGATATCCTGCAGTAGGAATGCCATTTCGCTCCATGAAAGCTTTTGCAAAAGCTTTACTTCCTTCTAACTGAGCCCCTACACTTCCTGGCCCAATAATCATCAATTGTTTAAGGGCAGGGGTCTGTCTTAAAAACTCAACCAGTCCTTTTACCAGCGGTTCTTCAGGCCCAACTACTACCATTTCGATAGCGCTTTGAATACAAAAACTGCGAATCGCTTCAAAATCGGTTACAGCAAAAGGAAGGTTTTCCCCCAATGTTATCGTTCCAGCATTACCTGGAGCGATATAAAGTTTTGTACAAAGCGGGCTTTGGCCCAATTTAACGGCCAATGCATGTTCACGTCCGCCTGAACCTAATAATAAGATTTTCATCGGTATAGCTGGGATTTCTCCGCGAAAGTAAATAGCCCTGAGGGAATTGCTATTGAAGGAATAATCTTTATTTTGAGTACCTATTAAATGACCCAACCAACTATGTCATCTCCATCTACAACTAACGGACACCCTAAAGGGCTGGCAGTCTTGTTTGCCACGGAAATGTGGGAACGATTCAACTATTATGGCATGCGAGCCATTTTGGTGCTTTTCATGACCAAGGCCCTTTTGTTTGACAAGGCCTTTGCCTCTAATCTCTATGGTAGCTATACCAGTTTGGTTTACTTGACACCCTTGCTAGGGGGATATATTGCTGACCGATATTGGGGGAACCAGCGTTCAATTATTGTGGGGGGAATTTTAATGGCACTGGGTGAATTTCTTTTATTCTTTTGCGCCTCTACCTATCAATCCGCACCGGATGTATCAGCAATGCTTTTCTTTTCCGGTCTTGGACTGATGATTACCGGCAACGGATTTTTCAAACCTAATATTTCAGCATTAGTAGGCCAGCTTTACCCCAAAGGAGACCGACGGATCGATTCTGCTTACACGATATTTTACATGGGGATCAATGTGGGGGGCGCCATCGGACCCATCATTTGTGGGCTGGTTGGCGATACCGGAAATCCTCAGGATTTCAAATGGGCATTTTTGGCAGGTGGCATTGCGATGGTGATCAGTGTAATTGTACAATATTTATATCATCGCAAGTATGTGGTAGACCCTAATCAAAATGTGTTGGGCTTAACCCCCAATGGAGCGCCTACAGCCTGGTTAAATCCGATTAACATGGTAATCGGTCTCACTGTATTATCTGGTTTGATGATTGGTGCATTATATATGGATGCAAAAGTGGTGGACTATCTAACCTATGTGTTAATAGCCGCTCCCCTCCTAATCGCCTTTATTATTTTTTCAGACAAATCACTGGGGAAAGTAGAGAAACAAAGAGTGGGTGTCATTTTCAGCGTGTCCTTCTTTGTTGTTTTCTTTTGGAGTGCATTTGAACAAGCAGGTGCTTCGCTAACCTTTTTTGCAGAGGAACAAACACAGCGCGACCTTGGTTTCTTTACTGTACCAGCTAGCTTTTTTGCATCGCTGAATTCAATATATGTTGTCAGTTTTGCACCAGTATTTGCCTGGCTTTGGCTGAAACTGGGAAAATTTGAACCTTCTTCTCCCACCAAAATGTCCTTGGGACTTTTGTTACTAGCCATCGGTTATCTCTGGATAGCATTTGGCGTAAAAGATGTAGAAGCAGGAACCAAAGTAAGTATGATCTGGTTATTTGGCATGTATGCCCTTCATACTTGGGGGGAGCTTTGTTTGTCTCCGATTGGTTTATCCTTGGTAAATAAATTAGCACCAATAAAATTTGCTTCACTATTAATGGCTGTATGGTTTTTAGCCAATGCAGCGGCCAATAAATTAGCAGGGGTACTGAGTGCGCTTTATCCGGATGGCAAAACCACACAGTTCATGGGTTATGAAATGAGTAACATGTACGACTTTTTCATGCTTTTTGTGGTAATGGCAGGACTGGCCTCACTTATTCTGCTTCTGTTAACCCGTTTACTTCAAAAAATGATGAACGACTAATAAATCTTATTTCAAAAAATTAAATCTGAATCAATGGCTGAGCAAACATTTAAACCATTTGTTTCTCCGGAAACTAAAATGGCTGAGTTCACGCTGAAATCTATACTTACAGGTGCTGCCTTTGGAATCATTTTTGGAGCTTCTACTGTTTATTTAGCTCTAAAAGCTGGATTGACCGTTTCTGCATCCATTCCCATTGCAGTGCTCGCCATCACATTGGGCAGAAAATTTTTGAAGACTACAATACTGGAGAACAACATCATCCAAACAACTGGGTCAGCTGGAGAGAGTATTGCAGCAGGTGTTGTTTTTACATTACCAGGATTTTTATTTTTAAGTGAAGCGGGCAGTGCCAACTTTTTTAACTACTTCACTATTTTGATCCTGGCCATCATTGGTGGAATGCTCGGTACCTTAATGATGATTCCGCTTCGTCGCTCTCTGATTGTACAAGAGCACAAAACATTACCCTATCCCGAAGGAACTGCCTGCGCCTCTGTATTAAAAGCAGGAGAAAAAGGTGGTGACTTTGCGCGAACTGCCTTTTTAGGACTGGGCGTTGCTTTTGTCTATGCAATACTTCAAAAAATTGTGCACGTCATTGCCGAGACTCCTTCGTTTATGACCAAGCAAACACAAAAGTTTTTTCCTTCTGCAAAAGTGAGTGGCGAAATCACACCTGAATACTTAGGTGTAGGGTATATCATTGGACCTAAGATTGCGGGTGTGTTGGTAGCGGGTGGTGTACTAAGTTGGTTTGTATTCACCCCTTTACTTGCTAGTTTACTCAATGAGAATGGAGTGATTATTGCTGCGCAATTAGTAAAGCTGGGCTATTTGCAAGACGTAACAGTTGCTGGTGGTCCAGGTGGATGGGATCCAGCTACCGGACAATTTGCAGATTGGTCTACGGCTATTTACAGAGCCTATATTCGACAAATTGGTGCAGGTGCGGTTGCAGCCGGTGGATTTATCACCTTGATTAAAACAATTCCTACAATTGTTTCTTCTTTCAAAGGAAGTATCGGTTCGTTGAAACAAACCAGTGGAGTGAATGCAGAAACAACCACGTTACGCACCGAGCAAGATTTATCTATCAAAGTAGTAGGTATTGGAAGCTTGGTACTTATCGCTGTAATTGCTTTAATGCCTAATACCTTGATTCCTGGCGCTAATATTGGAAGCAAACTTCTATTGGGATTATTGGTGATCATTTTCGGTGCTTTCTTTGTTACTGTTTCTTCTCGTATTGTCGGTTTGATTGGTTCTTCCAATAATCCCATCTCAGGAATGACCATTGCAACCCTCATGGGAACCTGTCTCATTTTTATTGCTGTGAATTGGACCGGACATTTTTACGAACCTATGGCGTTAGTGGTAGGAGGAATGATTTGCATTGGTGCAGCGAATGCAGGAGCCACCTCGCAAGATTTAAAAACAGGTTATATCGTTGGTGCAACGCCCAAGTATCAACAGCTTGCGCTCTTTGTTGGTGCCATTGTTTCATCGATAGCAATTGGTGCTACCATTAAAATTTTGGATCAACCTACAGCAGAGATGGCAGCACAAGGCATTCAACATGCCATTGGTACTGATAAATATCCTGCTCCACAAGGAACACTCATGGCAACCCTGGTCAAAGGAATTCTTTCATTTAACCTGGATTGGCAATTTGTATTAGTAGGAATGTTTATCGCGATCGTTATGGAACTGTGCGGAATCAAAGCACTCAGTTTTGCCATTGGTATTTATTTACCTCTCTCTACCACACTCCCCATTTTCATTGGCGGTGCCATTCGTGGCATTGTAGAGTGGAGACAAAAACAAAAGAAAATTGTTATAGCTGCCGAAGAAGAAGATTTAGGAAAAGGAAATCTTTTTGCTACGGGATTAGTTGCGGGTGGAGCCCTAGCTGGAGTGTTAGTTGCACTTCTCTCCTCTATTGATAGTGTGAGCAGCAAACTTGGTGCATGGAATGCAGAACACGGACTCACAGAACGTCTGGGCACCGAAGGTTATAAATGGTTAGGCGTTATCTTGTTTGCAGTCATGGGTGTTATCCTGTATAGAATTGCAATGAAGTCTTCTCAAAACACAGGGCATTAAAAAGAAATGAAATGACACATCGCATCCGCGCTTTCAAGTATTTATCGCCCTGGATATTTTTTGTAGGGGGTTGGATTGCATTTACCAGTACAGGATGGATGGTTTGGCTCAACATGATATGGGCCTGGATTTGTATACCATTAGTAGAACTTCTATTTAAACCAGATCCCACTAATCTCGATACAGCCGAAGAAGAATTAGTTAAAAATGACCCCATCTATGATTGGCTATTATATGGGGTTGTTATTGTTCAGTACGCATTACTGTTCTTGTTTTTGCAATCCATTAGTGACCCCAGTTTGAGCAAATGGGATTTTACCGGAAGAATTTTAGTAATGGGCCTGCTATGCGGAAGTTTTGGAATCAACGTGGCACATGAGCTGGGACACCGCGTGAATAAAATGGAGCAAACATTTGCAAAACTACTTTTGCTAACATCGCTTTATATGCATTTTTTCACGGAGCATAATAAAGGACATCATAAAAATGTAGCCACCCCCAATGATCCCAGCAGTGCACGTAAGGGCGAATCGGTGTATCAATTTTATTTTCGTACCATTTTCTTTAGCTACCTGAGCGCTTGGCATATTGCGAATGAAGAAAGCAGAAAAAAAACAGGAAAGGCTTTTTCATTTCAAAATGAAATGATTTGGTTTCAGTTGATTCAGCTGGGATTTGTAGGATTGATCTACTTCTATTTTGGAACCATAGCCTTCTTTGCATTTTTAGGAGCTGCCTTTACCGGCATTTTGCTACTGGAGACTGTCAACTACATAGAACATTATGGATTACAACGCCAGCAATTGGAGAATGGAAAATACGAACGCGCCATGCCCGAACATTCCTGGAACAGTGATCATATAATGGGCCGACTAATGTTGTTTGAATTAAGTCGTCACTCTGATCATCATTATTTAGCCAGTCGCAAATACCAGGTTTTACGTCATCACGAGCAAGCACCCCAAATGCCAACAGGATATCCGGGCATGATGTTACTATCGCTGTTACCACCTTTGTGGTTTGCGATTATGAATCGAAGGCTACAATCACTGAATTGAAGTAGCATTCATGTAAGAATGCAAACTGGATGGCAAGTTGATTCCCTGAGAAGTTTGATTGTTTTCTAACAACGCTGCCATAATTCTGGGCAACGCCAACGAACTTCCATTCAAGGTATGGGCTAATTGAGTCTTACCCTTATCGTCTTTAAATCGAAGCTTTAACCGATTGGCTTGAAAAGATTCAAAATTGCTCACCGAACTCACTTCAAGCCATTTCTGCTGAGCAGCACTATATACTTCAAAATCGTAAGTAAGAGCAGAAGCAAAACTCATATCTCCTCCGCATAAACGAAGAATGCGGTAAGGAAGCTCCAATGAAATCAAAAGCTTTTCTACATGTGCAACCATTTCATCCAGTATGGCATAACTCTGATCAGGATGTACTATCTGAACTATTTCAACTTTATCAAATTGATGCACGCGGTTAAGGCCACGGACATCTGCACCAAAACTACCAGCCTCTCTCCTGAAACAAGGTGAGTAAGCCGTCATCCGAACTGGAAGTGATGCAGCCGGAACAATTTCATCACGATAAATATTTGTGACAGGCACTTCAGAAGTTGGAATCAGATACAAATTATCCAGTTGCATGTGATACATCTGCCCTTCTTTATCTGGTAATTGCCCGGTTCCATAGGCAGAAGCTTCATTTACCATAAAGGGTGGTAAATATTCTGTATAGCCAGCTGCGGTATTGAAATCTAGAA
>JBILMC010000079.1:0-6222 GCA_044375755.1 Chitinophagaceae bacterium | reverse complement strand
GAGCTCCTTTCCCTTTATAGAGCGGGAAACCACTTCCTGTAATTTTTGCTCCCGTCTCAAAATCGACTAATTGATATTTTTTGATCAGGTCCCAATGCGGAACTGCATCTGAGGACAACACAGGTTTATTTCCTCCTTCTCGTACCACTTCATTTTCTGCTGCTGTTTTTCCAGCTGGCACTGCCGCTGAGGGAAGGTTTGGCAATCGAACCAACAGCTGCAGAAGCTCCTGTTCTTTTTGCGTCAATTGCTCCGCTAAGGGTTGCAAAGCGATTTTTAATTCCGCTACCTCTTTTTTCTTTGCCTCTGCTTCTTGCTTATGACCTTTGCCCATTAACAGGCCGATCTCTTTAGAAGTGCTATTCACTTTTGACAACAGATTATCCGAGTCCAGCTGCAATTTTTTGCGTTGATCATCAATAGCAAGAATAGTATCTACCAATGCAGGTTCTGCAAAATGTTTTTTGAGCAGTCCTGCCTTGACAGCTTCCGGATTTAGTCGAATCTGCTGAAGAGTGAGCATGAAAAGAATTTGCGCAAAGATAATTGATGAGAGGCAGTGGTGCGTGTATACCCTTTTTACTGGCTTATCTTTGTCAGATGCAAGCAACCGACGATCTACAACAGCGCTGGTGGAATCTGGAGGCCAAACTGGTGGAACGTTTTGGCAAAAAACCTGATTTAGAAACAATGTTATTCCTAATAGGGGTTCAGGAATTTGGAGATATTCGAGAAAAATTTACCAAGGAACAAAAGCAAGACCTAATGCATGTAGCCGTTTGTAATCTATTGTCTGAAAGCGGCTACTATGAATTGGAAAAGGTAGACGAAGACGGCTGGCCTCATTTCAAACAGCTCAAGCCTCTTCCTTCGCTGTCGATGATTGAACAGGAAAATTTTATTAAGGATCACGTTTTACTCTACTTTGAAAAAAATGAATTTTAGTCTATGAAAAAAATAGCCTTCTTATTTCTCACTTTTATTTTTACGCAATTGACCTGGGGTCAAAAAGATAGCATTGTCACCAAGCGTGATCGTAAAAAAGATGTGTTGCTGGAAACTTCCATGGGAAACATCTGGATTCGCTTGTCTGATTCTACCCCATTGCATCGCGATAATTTTATCAAACTGGTCAAAACCAACTATTATCCAGGCATACTTTTTCATCGAGTGATTCAAAATTTTATGATTCAATCAGGTGATCCGGATAGTCGAGGTGCGGCTCCAGGTGTCCCCTTAGGAAATGGAGGTCCCGATTATTTGATACCAGCGGAGTTTCGCCCCACTCTTTTTCATAAAAAGGGTGTGATTGCTGCTGCCCGGGACAATCACCCCCAAAAAGCAAGCAGTGCCAGCCAGTTTTATTTGACCCAAGGAAAAGTTTTTACAGAGGCTGGTTTGGATTCTGTAGAAACATACCGACTCAAACGAAAAATTCCAGTGGAGCAGCGAAAAGTATATACTACGTTGGGGGGTGTTCCCCATCTGGACCAGAACTACACCGTTTTTGGTGAAATTGTAAAAGGACTGGAAGTCGTTGATAAAATTGCAGCCGTTCCTACTAGTAAAGGCCCTGATAAGGACCGTCCTTTACAAGACGTAAAAATCATTGATGCGAAGCTGGTGAAACGCAAGAAACACTAACCAGATATCCTGCTTTATTAGTAGGTTTGTGCCCTCAATTATCATTCTATGAGTTACCCTGCCCACCTCCGCTACACTAAAGAACACGAATGGATTAGTTTGGACGGAACAACTGCAACAATTGGTATTACAGACTATGCACAACGCGAGTTAGGTGATATCGTATTTGTGGAAGTAGACACCATCGGTAAATCCCTGGAAGCAGGCGCAGTATTTGGAACCGTAGAAGCTGTAAAAACAGTATCCGATCTTTTTTTACCTGTTAGCGGAACAATCAATGAACTGAATCTTGCATTGAGTGGCGCTCCTGAACTCGTTAACTCAGACCCATATGGGGAAGGATGGATGATCAAAATGACCGTTAATGATCCAGCTGAAGTGGCTGCATTATTAGATGCGGCAGGCTATGAATCGCTGGTTGGCTAATAGCAGTACTTGAAACGACTTATCACCTCATTCTCTCTCAGTTTTGCATGGTTGTTTCTGACAACCTATTTGCTTGTAATGCCCTCCGATGGACAAGGAGGAAAATTTCGTCGTTGGATAGCAGCATTAGGATTAGATAATTATCTGAAAGAATTCGAAGCCGACAAGCTCGTTCACATTGGTCTGTTTTTTATTCTTGTCGCGCTATGGTGTTGGGGAATAGCAGGACTAAGACTCTCTTATCTCAATAAATTTCTTTTCTTCATCGTCATAACACAAACCTGGCTCCTTTATGGCATCGCCATGGAATTTGTTCAGGAGTATTTAAAAAACGGAAGATCATTTGATGTAAAAGACATGATCGCCGATGGTATCGGATGTGCTGGTGCACTATTGACAAGTTTATTATTTCTCCGTAAAAATGAAAGAGCAGTAGGGTAAAAAAAGAGACCCCTGTGGAAACAGGGGTCGCAACCAAAACTAACTGCTTATGAGAAAATGAACGTTGTTAAATCGCGTTCATTACTATAACGTGAAGTTAGTGCGACCCTTGCTGTGTCAATGTTAAAAAAATCAAAACTTATTGTTGACGCGTTAGCTTCTCTGCATTTTCTGCAAATTGTAGCGCATCTACCAGCTCCTGTATCTCGCCGTTTAAAACAGCGTCCAGATTGTAAAGAGTAAGGCCAATCCGATGATCAGTTACCCTCCCCTGCGGAAAATTATAGGTGCGTATTTTGGCACTGCGGTCACCCGTGCTAACCAAGCTTTTACGATGCCGAGCAATCTCATCCTCTTGCTTACGCACCTGCTCCTCGTATAACTTGGTACGTAGCATTTGCATGGCCTTTTCTCTGTTGCCCAGCTGTGAGCGTTCGGTTTGGCAAATCACAACCGTACCAGTGGGAATATGCGTCAGCATAACCTTAGTCTCTACCTTGTTGACGTTTTGACCTCCAGCCCCTCCACTTCGAGCCGTCTCCATTTTAACATCGGCTGGATTCAATTCAAAGTCAACCTCCTCCGCCTCAGGCATCACAGCCACCGTAGCAGCAGAAGTGTGCACCCGGCCACTAGCTTCTGTGTCAGGAACACGTTGAACGCGATGTACCCCACTCTCAAATTTTAAAACCCCATATACATCGTCGCCCACTACCTCCAATTGCACTTCCTTATATCCGCCCACGGTTCCCTCGTTTTCACTTAATAAAGCCGTTTTCCAGCCTCTTCGTTCACAATAACGCATGTACATACGGAGCAGATTCCCTGCAAATAAACTGGCCTCATCTCCACCTGTTCCTGCTCTAATCTCTAAAATGGCATTCTTCTCGTCCTGCGGATCTTTTGGAATCAATAATTGACGAATAGTGGCCTCCAGCTCTTCTTTTTTAGCATCCAGACCCGGCGCTTCCAACTTTGCTAATTCCCGCAGTTCCTCATCTGAACCTGTGAGTGCCTCTTTGTTAAAGGCCAGGTCATCCAGCACGCGCTTGTATTGTGTATAGGCCGTAACAATTTTTTCCAGGCTGCGGTATTCTTTGCTGGTTTCAGCAAACTTTTTATTGTTTCCCACAATCTCAGGATTGGTCAAGGCCACTCCCAATTGATCGAATCGTGCTTTTATAGCTTCTAGTCTGTCCAGCATAGGTATTAGGTGCGCAAAAGTAATAAGAATAAATTTGGACCATGGCCTTTCGAAAGTATAAAGCAACTCGCCTGTTTGATGGCACTTCTTTTCTCCCAAACAAGGTACTTCTCACTAAAGAAGATGGAACCATTGAGTCTGTAGTTGAAGAAGAAGAAGCGGGAGAAGAAATTACACAATTGGAGGGTACACTAACCCCAGGTCTTGTGAATTGTCACTGTCATTTAGAATTGAGTCATCTAAAAAATGTGATTCCACCCCATACCGGTCTGATTGAATTTTTATGCTCGGTTGTAACCAAAAGAGGCTTTGATCCAGCAATTATCCAGGAACGTATTGCAGCAGCGGAAAAAGAAATGTGGGAGAATGGAATTATTGCTGTAGGCGACATCGGTAACACCGCGGATACTGCAGTGGTCAAATCTAAAAGTCAGATTCACTGGCAAAATTTTGTGGAGGTACTGAGTTTTACAGATGAAAAGGCAAACGAAAATTTGACCCACTTTTTAGCACAAAAAAAGAAGTTAGAAATGGCCCTTTCACAAAACCCAGTGGCTAGTAGAACTACTCTTGTGCCGCACGCCCCATATAGTATTTCTCCTCGTAGCTTTAAATTGATCAATGAACAAACGGCTGGGCAGGTTATATCTATCCATAACCAGGAGCATCCTGCGGAAAATGAACTTTATCTAAACGGAGGCGGAGACTATTTGCGACTTTTTAAAATATTTGGAATCGATCAATCACCTTTCCCGGTAACGGGACAAAGTAGTTTGCGTTCAATATTGCCCTATTTCAATTTGGGTCAGACCATTTTTCTAATTCACAATACCTGCATCAGCGAAAATGATATTATTTGGGCCAAACAATATGCAGCTGAAAACGGGTTACAACTAGTGTTTTGTCTGTGTGTCAATGCAAATCTTTATATCGAAAATAAAGTACCCCCTATCGATCTTCTGCTCAAACATAACTGCCAAATCGTTTTAGGAACGGATAGTTATAGCAGCAACTGGCAATTAAGTATTGCCAAAGAAATAGAATCCATTCAAGAACATTTTCCACACCTAGAACTCGCAACAATTTTACATTGGGCCACTCAATCGGGCGCTCGTGCATTGCAATGGGAAAATAAGCTAGGCAGTTTTGAGAAAGGAAAAAAACCTGGATTGACACTTTTAGATCTTGAAAACGGGAACTCTACCCGTATTGCATAAACTAACTCAATACCGCAGCCAATACGGGTAGCGTTTTGAGTGAACGAAAATCCTGAATGTGTAATTGATAATAGCGCTCCATTATCTGCAAAAGGTATCTTCGAGTTTCTTGATTCAACCGAATCTCCTCCAGCTCCACAGGCTGTCTTGCACGTAAGATATCGGCACAAGCCTGTGCTCTTTTTCCTTCAATGAATTGCTCATGCAATGGAGGTTCATTTGACAGAGCTGATTCTACTAAATCAAAATAACAAGTGTCTCCTTCTTGGAAACTTAACCGAGGAGACACTCCAAAAAAATGAGTTAAATGCAATGCAAAAAATAAAGACAAGTTTGCGGTTACACCAGGTGATGCTTCGTCCAGATGTACTAAACAATCTTCTGTAAATTGAAAGAGGGCGGTATTTTCTTCGGGTTGTTTTAAACAGTGTGACAATAATTCGACCATAAATAAAGCGACAGCATTTTTAGTCACATCCGAAAAAATATGCTGGTATAAATGTCCCCAATGAAATTCTTTGATCCGGTTAAGCGAACGACCTTCCTGATGATAAACCACCAAATCAAGCAAGGCAGCCGGTTGAAATAGATTTGCTTTGCCGCCACTTCGACCAGCCGCTTTACGCACCCCATTGACCAGATAGGATTGAATACCAAATAACTCGGTATAGAGTGTTACAACCAGAGAGGTTTCTCCATATTTAACAGATCGAAGTACAATCCCCCGTGTTTTGAATAATTTACTAGCCATTCGCTTATTACAACAATATTATAAAAACAGCCCCGACATTTTTGCTTTTCTTTGCAAGCAATAAATATTCTTTTTATGTGGCAATGGCTTGGCCGTTTTGTTTTACAATTCAGACTCCCCCTTTTAATTAGTTTATCACTGATTACCGCAGGCATGGGCTATCTGGCCAGCAAAGTAGAATTAAGTTATGAATTCACCCGAGCTATTCCATTAGATAATCCAAAATACAAGGCTTACCAGGCCTTTCGGGAAAAATTTGGAGAAGATGGAAATCTACTCGTGATTGGCGTACAAACAGACCGCTTTTTTGAACTAGCTACATTTAAACAATACATTGCCCTCCAAGATGAGCTCAAAAAAGTGAATGGTGTTGAGGACATTTTGTCCATTCCGGCTGCCGTCAATCTCGTTAAAGATTCGATCACTGAGAAATTACAGGTAAAACCCATTTTTGATACGACACAGTTGACAATTGAAAAATTGGATAGCAGTAAATTAATTTTTGAAAGTCTGCCCTTTTATCAAGGACTCTTATACAA
>JBILMC010000175.1:0-3393 GCA_044375755.1 Chitinophagaceae bacterium | reverse complement strand
CTAATTGATTAATTGAAATCAGGCTTCTTTTTTTCAAAGAGTTTTGAAAGCAAAAATGACTTGTCGTTTGTGTAGTTCGGGCGGCGCCTGTCTCCATTGCGATACTGCCTTTGTAGCGATCCACTCACTGGGGCCTGTTAGGTCAGCCGCAATACACAAACGAGTGTTAGCTGAAAGATGTTTTAAAAGTGCAGATAGCAGAGTATTGTTTCTGTAGGGAGTTTCTATAAAAAGCTGCGTACAGTTATCTTTTCGAGATGCTTGCTCTAGGTCAATTATAGTTTTTTGTCTAGTTTTCTCATCGATGGGTAAATATCCATTAAATCGAAACTGTTGACCGTTTAGTCCACTAGCCATCAAAGCCAGCAAGATGGAGCTAGGACCAACCAATGGATGGACTTTGCACTCCATTTCATGTGCAATAGTAATTAGTTCTTGGCCTGGATCAGCCACTCCCGGACAGCCTGCTTCACTGACTATGCCAATTGTTTTTCCTTCCTTCACTAATTTTTTGAAAAGGGGGACTGCTTCTTCTTTACCTATTGTAGACCACGTATAGGCATCAATTACAATTGATTTATCTAACTGTTTGAAATAACGTCTTGTTGTTCTTTCATTCTCTACAAAAAAGGCTTGACAGGATTTAATTTGAGCTAATAAATAAGGGGGCAGTGAAGCGAAACCTTCTTCGTGAAGCGGAGCAGGTATTAATAAAATTGTACTCATGCTTGTTTTACATGTCGAACACTGAGGGTTGCAGCAATAATTGCATATGCGGGTGCCAGTAGTACAGCCACATGCATCACAAAGAAAAGAATTCCATTGCCAATAGCCAGTCCCTTGTGATGGCTTGAAAAACGAACACTTTGTTCTAGTGTTAATTTATGGCGAGCGAAAGAATAGTCCAGCATGGAAACACCAAAATAGTAGCCTTGCATAAAAAAGGCGATTAGAGGGGTAATCCAGCCAACTAGTGGTACCATTGCTAAAAGAATTAAGCCAGTAAAGTTGAGGAATTCCTTTCCTGTATTTTGTGTTGCTAATCGTATACCTCTTTTGGCATCCATCCACACCTCTTCCCAATTGAAGTGGTGTTGTTTGCCTTCTAAGAGGGCTTCTGTCTTTTCACTTAAAAATGCAAAAGCTGGAGATCCGATAATTAGAATTAAATTTTTGAATAAAGAAAAATAAAAAAGAAGTAAAACCATTCGTAGCATCATTCCATTCATCACAAATAAAAAACTTAGCCACTCGCTTCGCTCTCGTTGAAGCCATTGCTCAATTCCTATTTTTTCACTCATCCAACTAACTGCGTCGTTAGAGGAAATAAGAAATAAAATCAATACAATAATTGAAAAGAGTGTGTAGAGGATGCCAGGCCACACTATTCCTTTCAACAGATGGTGTCGTTGAATGAAATAACGAGCTTCTTGCCAAGATCGGAATGCAATGACGATTTCCTTCACAGTGTGTTATTGATCAACAATTGCCTCAAAACTTGGGGCAATTAAGTCGTTTTAAACTTGGGTCAGAAGGTTGTTTTATATAAATTAATGATATCTCTATGCCACCCCTGGAATTAGATGCAGTTTTAAGAGGGGAAGTGTTTGCATCGTAACTTGCTCCCAACCTAAAGCCATTAAACTCCAGCCCTAAATATGGAATTACTGCGTCATTTAATCGGTACCAACTGCCTAGGTACACATTGATAGGATTCTCTTCGTTGTTATTAGTGTTGTAAGAAAAAGTAGCTCCAATAATAGTATTTGTAGCTTTTGCTTGGATACTATGTGCTGCTGCTAAATGAATGTAATGCTGGTCTCTAACACGAATACTTCCTCCAGCTTGCAAAGTAGTTCGTGTTTTTAAGACGTATTGCCCTCCTTGAAAACTTTCTTTGGGCTGATTTAAGTGATACATAGAAGCTCCAGCATAAAAATTATTGTAGCCATCGGTGGTTCCACTATAGAGAATACCGGCACTTAAATCAAAATAACCCAGGCTTAATTGGCGGTTATCAAAAACCTCGCTTGTTACACCTGTAAAGCCAAGCGGTGTTAATTGATCTGCAAAGATTACTTTAGTGACATCTAATCTTTTGTTAACAAAGGCTCCCTGAAATCCTACTCCAATTTGATGGAAGCCATCTTCGTCTAAACCTTTATGGTATGAAAAAGAAGTTCCAGCATAGTTAGTAACAAGAATCCCATCTCCCGCAACATCGGTCATACCAAGTAAACCTATCCCCATGTTATCGGATGAAATCAATTTGTTTCTGAGTAACCCAAAATCAACGGACACCGTTTTTGTGAGATACGCATTTTCAAGGGTTGGCCATTGATTTCTGTAGTTACCTGCAACACGAATTGAACCATTAAATTTACCAGTGAGGGCAGGATTTAGGGTGAGGGGGGAAACAAAAAATTGTGAAAAATTTGGATCCTGCGCCTTGATAATCAAGACCTCAGACAATACAACAATCAGTGTAAATAGTAACTTTCTCATCAGGGCTATAACGAAAATCAGACTTAAGAGTATGGTTTCTCAAGTTGCACAAAATTATGCGAAATGGAAAGTTAAGATTTTTCAGGGGAATTCAGCTTTGCATTTTAGTGCCAAATGCCAAATCCCCCGCATCTCCAAGGCCTGGTACGATATAACTTTTCGCCGTTAACTCCTCATCAATATCTCCACACCAGATATGCGCGTGAGGGGCTAGTCTTTGTACATATTCAATACCTGCGTTGCAAGCTATTGCAACCACCAGGTGTACGGCAGCTGGTTTACCTTGTTCTTCTAATTGTTGAATGGTTTTAACAAGCGAGGCTCCAGTAGCTAACATGGGATCTGCAATAATTAACACTCGGTTGGTAAGATCTGGGCAAGAAACATACTCTAGGCTGATTTCAAAACTTCCATCCTTATGGTGCTTTCGATACGCACTAATAAAAGCATTATCGGCTTTGTCAAAATAATTTAGCAATCCCTGATGAAGCGGAAGTCCTGCGCGAAGTATAGTTGCGAGAACAGGCTGTGACTGCAATACCAGGTGGTTGGCTACACCTAATGGGGTTTGTATCTCCTTGGATTGGTGAGGCAGAATTTTACTGATCTCATAGGCTGCCACTTCTCCAATGCGTTCCAGATTTCTTCGAAATCGCATTCTATCATTTTGAATGGAAACGTCACGGATTTCACTGATCCAATTGCTGATTAATGAATGTTCTTTACAAAGATTAATAACCATGTGGTCTTTTTCAGGTGAAAGCTTACTTTTACCCGTCGAATTTAATTTGTTTTTATGGTTTATCATGCATTGGGTTTAATGAGCGGTAGTTCGCTGGACGGTCTTGACTTGGTTTTTGCTCATTTTCATGAGCAAGGAGGGCAATG
>JBILMC010000174.1:0-3441 GCA_044375755.1 Chitinophagaceae bacterium | reverse complement strand
GATAGACAAAAAACGAAAAGCGTTCATAGAAATAGTTTTAGTTACGGGTGCAAATCTACCTGCTAATTCCTGAAAAAATTGTTAAGGCTAGACAATTGCCTACCCATTTACACCAATGGCGCCGGCGCTTATCTTTGTGGCAAATAATAAGTATGAACGAAAAGCTTGTGCAGCGGATTGCAAAAGAATTAACCGAAATCAAAGAGGCTGGATTATATAAAACAGAACGGATCATTGAAAGTCCACAAGGCCCCATCATCAAAGTGGGTGGCGAAGAGGTATTGAATTTTTGTGCCAACAACTATTTGGGACTTTCTTCGCATTCCAAAGTAATTGAAGCGGCACATCAAGCAATTGATCAAAGAGGGTTCGGATTAAGCAGTGTTCGGTTTATTTGTGGCACGCAGGATATTCATAAAGAATTGGAGAAAAAAATTTCTGCTTTTTTAGGCACCGAGGATACAATTTTATATGCGGCAGC
Source organism: Chitinophagaceae bacterium (assembly GCA_044375755.1). GTDB lineage: Bacteria > Bacteroidota > Bacteroidia > Chitinophagales > Chitinophagaceae > JJ008. The sequence goes on along the minus strand of JBILMC010000174.1, from coordinate 2,960 downwards.
TTTTGATGCAAATGGGGGCGTATTTGAACCCTTATTTAATGAAGAGGATGCATTGATTTCTGATGCGCTCAACCATGCTTCCATCATTGATGGTGTGCGTTTGTGTAAAGCACAGCGCTTTCGCTATGAGCATAATAATATGCAAGACCTGGAATTGAAGTTGCAGGAAGCCGCTGGCTGTCGCAGTCGCATTATTATTACCGATGGTTCTTTTAGTATGGATGGAACCATTGCGCAACTCGATAAGATTGTAGCACTCGCAGAAAAGTATGATGCAGCAGTGATGATCGATGAGTGTCACTCTTCGGGATTCTTAGGTAAAACGGGAAGAGGCACCCATGAATATCGTGGTGTAATGGGAAAGATTGATATCATCACCGGCACACTCGGAAAAGCACTCGGAGGCGCATCAGGTGGATTTACCAGCGGCCGTAAGGAAATCATTGACATTTTACGTCAGCGTTCCCGTCCGTATTTATTTAGTAATACGCTGGCCCCTTCGATTGTGGGCGCTTCTATTGCAGTACTTGATATGCTCACAGAAACTACGGAGCTGCGCGATAAACTAGAATACAATACTAAATACTTCCGAACTAAAATGACTGAAGCTGGGTTTGACATAAAGCCTGGTGATCATCCAATTGTTCCTGTCATGCTCTATGATGCGGTGTTGGCACAAAAAATGGCTGCCCGTTTGTTGGAAGAGGGAATTTATGTGATTGGCTTCTTTTATCCAGTAGTAGCAAAAGGGCAGGCTCGTATTCGGGTTCAATTGAGTGCTGCGCATGAGCAATACCATCTAGACAAGGCCATTGCGGCATTTATCAAAGCCGGAAAGGAGCTCGGTGTACTAAAGTAGGATAGGTTAACTTTGCCCGAAAGTTAGAATCGGGATGCGCATCATTACTGCTCTTTTTGCATTGACCCTATTGGGTAGTGCCTGTTCCTTTAATAATGTGAAGGAAGATAAAAGTCTGGGTCATTTTTTTAAAGACAACCAGGTAGAAGGTTGTTTTGCAAGTATGGACAATGGAACCGGACAGTTTCTTACGTATAATCTTTCTCGGTACAGAGATAGTAGTTACACGCCAGGGGGATCATTTGAAATTGTGCGATCCATGATCGCTTTGCAAACAGGAGCCATTAGTAATGATAGTTCTATTTTTAATGAAGGTACATTGCCTATTAATAAAGACACTATGCAAGCTTGGCTTGATTCATTAGGTTATGGCGCACGTAATGATAAAGAGCGATTCAAAATTAGAACCTCACTAGATAGTTTTTGGCTGGATAATTCATTAAAAGTTACGCCTGACGCGCAACTGGGTTTGATCAAACAATTATATTTTGGACAGCTTCCCTTTTTCAAAACTTATCAGGAAATGGTGAAGCGAGCCTTGCTAAAAGAAGATAACACGCTTTACCGACTCGGTTATAAAACCGGGCAAGCAGTTGCCGCTAATGGACATACTATTGGTTGGGTAGTGGGATGGGTTGAAGAAAATAATCACGCTAACTTTTTTGTTTTGAATATTGAAAGTGATAAAACTGAATCTGATTTAGAGATAGTAGGTGTGAAAATGGTAAAAGACATTTTGAAAGAACAAGGATTTTTCCAGGGTAACCGATAAAACAGGAACATGCAATTTTATAGTGAATCGTTAACGCAATACCGCCGGTTACTGACTCGGGAGGTTCGTATTGGCGATTTGTTATTGGGAAATGGACATCCTATTCGTGTGCAGACGATGACCACGACTGATACTATGGACACATTGGCTACTGTTGAACAGACGATCCGTTGTATTGAAGCGGGTGCAGAATTAGTACGCATCACTGCGCCTTCCAAAAAAGAAGCAGAGAATTTATTGGTTATCAAAAATGAATTACGTAACCGTGGTTATCATACGCCGCTGGTTGCAGATATTCATTTTACTCCCAATGCTGCAGAAATTGCTGCGCGAATTGTTGAGAAAGTACGCGTCAATCCAGGTAATTATGTGGACAAGAAGAAGTTTGAGCAAATTGAATATACCGATGTGGAATATGCCGAGGAGATCGATCGGATTCGCGAGCGGTTTACACCTCTGGTAAAAATTTGTAAGGAACACGGAACTGCCATGCGAATTGGTACTAACCATGGTTCGCTAAGTGATCGTATCATGAGTCGGTATGGTGATACAGCGATTGGAATGGTAGAAAGTGCAATGGAATTTTTGCGGATTGCCCGTGATGAGGCTTTTCACAATATCGTACTGAGTATGAAGAGTAGTAATCCGCAGGTGATGGTGCAAGCCTACAGACTACTTGTTAAAACCATGCATGAAGAATTCAATGAAATTTATCCTTTGCATTTAGGAGTTACCGAAGCAGGTGATGGTGAAGATGGACGTATCAAAAGTGCGGTGGGTATCGGTACATTATTAGAAGACGGAATTGGAGATACCATTCGTGTTTCTTTGACAGAGGATCCAGAATTAGAAATCCCGGTTTGTAAAGATCTAGTCAAGCGGTATACTAATATGGCTGAAACAGCGGTGCCGCCTATTCAATCTTTAACGTATTCTCCATTTGAATATAAGCGCCGCAACAGCTTTTCAGTGGAGCGTATTGGCGGAAAGCAAGTGCCAGTGGTGATTGCTGACCTGCGTCAAGTTGAAAAAATTACGCCAACTCATTTGCAAAGTGTGGGGTATACCTACAATGAGCAAACAGATAAGTGGAGCATTGCAGATGCAGCAGCGGATTTTATTTTTACCGGTCATCAACTCTTAGACTTTCCATTACCAGGCACATTAAAAGTGCTTGTTTATCCTGCAGCATGGCAAGAGGCAGCCTCCTCTAGTTATTGTCCCTTATTTGATGCTAGTGGTTATGTGCAGGCTACTGTAAAAAGTGAGCAATTGAATTTCGTCATGCTTGATTGCTACAGTGATGCCACTACAATTAATGACTACACC
>JBILMC010000171.1:0-3481 GCA_044375755.1 Chitinophagaceae bacterium | reverse complement strand
AACTTTACATATTTCCAATCGCTTGCAGAAGTACTCAGATTTGTAATTACACCAGTATGAACATACACGTCACTGGTATTGGAGTAGTTGTTCAACCCCCTATTTCCTTTAGTGGCATCAACCACGATGGAAATATTGTCTGCCTCTTTGGCAAAAGAAGGGGTCCAGGTTAATAATTGAGAATACGAACAAAATACAGACCCAAGGGTCAGTAGCAAAAGCAGGAGGCTCCTTTTCATATGAAAGCAATTTCGGCGAGTTCGAATATACTAATATGTATTTAAAACACATTAAGCATTTGTAATTTTAGGATAGCTTAGCGTCCAATATGTACACCAAGGAGCAAACAGCAGCGTGGCAAGAAACCACGCGTGAGTTACTGGATCGTCTCTCCAAAGGAATTGAGAAACAATCAATCATCCAGTTGCGAGGTGTATTACGTTTTCATGAATACCGTTATTATGTATTGAATGATCCGCTTATTGCCGATGTCGAGTATGATCAGTTATACAAAGAGCTTGAAAAAATTGAACAGCGAAATCCAGAAATAATCACGCATGATTCTCCAACCCAACGAGTGGCGCTTGGTTTAACCAAAGATTTTCCAACTGTTCAACACTTGGTACCCATGTTATCGTTAGATAACTCATACAACGCCGAAGATTTGTTGGATTTTGACCGAAAAGTAAAAGAAGGAGCACAACTGGAAGAAATCGAATATTGCGTGGAGCCCAAATTTGATGGAGGAAGTATCTCTCTGATTTATGAAAATGATATGTTGGTACGTGCAGCGACCCGTGGTGATGGTGTAGCTGGAGATGAGGTCACTACTAATATTCGGCAGATCCGATCAGTACCTCTCTCAGCAGCTTTTTCATCTTTAGGAATTGAACAAGCAGAAATCAGGGGTGAAGTGCTGATTAATAAAGATAATTTTAGTCGCTACAATGAGAGTTTGATTGAAGAAGGGATTCCACCACTAGCCAATCCAAGAAATGCAGCAAGTGGTACTTTACGATTGAAAGATCCCAAAGAAGTAGCGAAGAGAAACCTAGAAGTATTTGTTTATCATCTTAGCTTTTTTACATTAAAAAAAGAAGGGGCCACCCCTTCTGCATTACTCACGCACGCTAACACGTTACAATTATTATGGAACCTGGGTTTTAGAAGTCCTGAAAAGGAAAAAAGAGTGTTTAAAGGAATTGCGGCTGTTATAGACTACTGTAAAGAGTTTGAAGAAAAAAGAGACAATCTCCCCTATGAAATTGATGGGATGGTGATTAAAGTGAATTCCATTCCACTACAAGAAAAGTTAGGAATGACTTCGCACCATCCTCGGTGGGCCGTTGCATTTAAATTCAAAGCAAGACAAGCAACTACTCGTTTAACTGGCATTGAATTTCAAGTTGGAAGAACTGGAGCAGTAACACCCGTTGCAAAACTAGAACCCGTTGCAGTGGGTGGAGTAATAGTTTCCAGCATCTCTGTGCATAATCAAGATTATATCCGTGAAAAAGATCTGCGGATTGGAGACCAGGTTTTGATTGAACGCGCAGGTGATGTTATACCGCAGATTGTAAAATCACTGGCGGATGTTCGTACAGGAAATGAGAAAAAAATTATTTTCCCAACGAAGTGTCCCGTTTGTTCCAGTACATTACATAAAGAAGAAGAGGAAGCCGTTTGGCGTTGTATCAACTTAGAATGTCCCGCACAGATTGCGGAGCGAATTATTCATTTTGTAAGCAAAGATGCGATGGATATTCGTGGACTCGGAGAGGCGAACGTGCGAAAATTTATTGAGCTAGGACTACTAAAAGATATCCCTGGCATTTATTCACTGGATTTTGAAAAGATAAGTCACCTGGAAGGATATGGCAAAAAGTCTGTAGATAATTTAAAAGCCGCGATTGAAGGTTCAAAGCAACAACCACTGCATCGGTTGATCTATGCACTTGGTATCCGATACGTTGGAGAAACAACAGCAAGAACACTGGCGCAAGCCGTTCATCATTTAGTTGACTTCCGTACCCTTTCATTAGATCAATTACAAGAGCTAGAAGATGTGGGAACAAAAGTTGCAGAAAGCATTTATAGCTTTTTTCAAAATGGGGGCAACATCGCGCTGATTGAGCAACTGGAAAAGGCAGGACTTACTTTGCTTAATACAAAAAAAGAAATTGTTACAGACGGTAATCTATCAGGTACAACTTTCTTGTTCACTGGTACCTTGACCGCGCTTAAAAGAAGTGAAGCAGAAGAATTAGTAAGAGCGCAAGGAGGACAGATCTTATCCGGTGTAAGTGCAAAACTCAATTATCTTGTAGCCGGTGAAGAAGCTGGAAGCAAGTTAGAGAAAGCAAAAAAGATTAATTCAATCCACATTATAAGTGAATCAGAATTTTTGCAAATGATCGGAAAATAATTTTAACTGATCAGTCCTTTTTGCAACAAATACTCTGCAATTTGAATGGCGTTAGTAGCGGCTCCTTTTCTGAGGTTATCAGAAACAATCCAAGCGTTCAAGGTTCGAGGCTGGCTTTCGTCACGACGAAGTCTTCCCACAAAAACGGCATCTTTTTCATGCGCATCCATGGGCATGGGATATAGTTGTTGCGAAGGTTCATCCACTAAAACCACTCCAGGTGCCTGTTGCAAAAGCTGACGGACTTCTTGAAGATCAAATTCATTTTCAAATTCAACGTTCACACTTTCGCTATGTCCACCCATAACTGGAATACGAACGGTAGTAGCAGTTACGCGAATAGAATCGTCCCGCATGATCTTACAAGTTTCTTTCACCATTTTCATCTCTTCCTTAGTATAGCCATTTTCTAAAAACACATCAATCTGCGGAATGACGTTGAGGTCAATCGGATATTTATAGGCCATTGGATAAGATTCATCAGATGAAGAAATAGCCTTGTTACGCTCTCCCATTAATTGCTCCACTGCTTTTACGCCTGTACCCGTTACACTCTGGTAAGTACTCACCACCACTCGTTTGATTTTGTAACGCTTGTGTAATGGTTGTAAGGCAACCACCATCTGTATGGTAGAGCAATTCGGATTCGCAATAATTTTATCTGTTGCTGTTAAAATATCTGCATTTATTTCGGGAACTACTAATGGCTTGGAAGGATCCATCCGCCAAGCCGAAGAATTATCAATGACAGTAATACCAGCAGCTGCAAATTTTGGTGCCCATTCCAATGAAGTAGAACCTCCTGCAGAAAAAATAGCAACAGCAGGTTGTAGCTGAATGGCGGTTTCCATTCCAACCACTTTATAGTTTTTTCCTTGGAATGTTATTTCTTTTCCTACCGACTTCTCAGAGGCAACAGGTATCAATGTAGTGATGGGGAACTGACGCTCTGCCAACACTTGTAACATTTTTGTTCCAACCAAACCGGTAGCGCCAACAACAGCAACTTTCATTTTAAATGGTATTGAAACGCGAATGTAATACGCAAGCTGATTC
>JBILMC010000170.1:0-3496 GCA_044375755.1 Chitinophagaceae bacterium | reverse complement strand
GGATGACATTGATAATTCAAAATTTCTATGTCTTGAAACTTAAAGTCAAAAAGATTAGTTACAGCAGGATTCAAACAAAGTTGAGGAAGCGGAAAGGGTGTCCTGCTTAATTGCAACTTCACCTGCTCAATGTGGTTGTTATAAATATGCACATCCCCAAACGTATGCACAAAGTCTCCAGGGTCTAATCCAGCAACCTGTGCAATCATGTGTGTTAATAAAGCGTAAGAGGCGATATTAAATGGAACTCCTAAAAACACGTCCGCACTGCGTTGATAAAGTTGACAACTCAATTTTCCATCAGCAACATAAAATTGAAAAAGGGAATGACAGGGCATTAGTGCCATTTGTGAAAGTTCGGCAACATTCCAAGCACTCACAATCATTCGTCGACTATCCGGGCTCGTTTTTAATTGATGTAATAGGTCTGTTATCTGATCAATAACTTTTCCATCCTTACCTTCCCAACTTCTCCACTGTTTTCCATAAACCGGACCAAGCTCACCATTTTCGTCAGCCCATTCATCCCAAATACTAACTCCATTTTCCTTCAAATAAGCAATGTTAGTCTGCCCCTTTAAAAACCATAATAACTCGTAAATGATACTCTTGAGGTGTACTTTTTTAGTAGTAACAAGAGGAAATCCCTTTGAAAGATCAAAACGCATCTGGTATCCAAATACACTTCGGGTACCTGTTCCGGTACGATCAGTCTTATCGGTTCCGTTTTCAAGAATATGTCGAAGTAAATCGTGATATTGCTGCATACTGCAATATTAAGATGATTGAGATCGTCTGACCAATTCTTTTTGGATGAGTCCCAGCTCACGCCCCGTCTGGCCCTTGACAGAAGTGTTTTCCTGTGCACGACGCATCAAATATGGTACTACATCCTCAATAGGACCAAAAGGCAAATACTTGCTAACCCCGCACCCTGCATTAGCCAAATTAAAGGTGATGTTATCGCTCATACCATATAGCTGGCTCCAATGCATATGGGAATGCTGAAGGGAATGCCCACTTTCTAGTAGCTTACGCACTGCCAGCAAATTGCTTTTTTCGTTATGCGATGCAACAATAATTCCAAAAGAATCAAAATGATCAATACAATAGATTAATGCTTGGTCATATAGCTCATCTGTCGATTCTTTAGTGGGATTAATTGGAGATGTGTAGCCCATCAATGCAGCACGTTTTCTTTCTTTTTCCATGTACGCCCCTCGAACCAATTTTGCTCCGGATATATATCCGCGCTCCAAAGCCAATTTATGCATTTTCTTAATGAAAGCTAAACGATCACTGCGGTACAATTGATAGGTATTATAAACGATGGGCCTCTTTTTGTTACACAACTCCATCATTACTGCAGCGAGTGCATCAAGGGGTTCCTGGATCCAAGTTTCCTCAGCATCCAACGCAACAGCGACCTGACGCATGGCGGCATGAAAGCAAATTTTTTCCATGCGAGAACAGACTCTACCCCACTCGTTTAATGACTCCAAGGGCAATGAATTCAACGCCTTTTCATATCGCTCCAGTAATGGAAGCTCCATCGAAACCATCTTGCTGTGTATTTCTTCCAACAATTGAAAACGAGCAAGACCCGTAAGTTTAATGCTGATGAATGGAATATTTGGCTGTGTAGCAGCAAAGTCGATTACCTTGACAAATTGATCACGCGCTTCATCATAAAAAGATTCTCCCTCTTTTCCTTCAACACCGTAATCCAGAATAACCTGCACCTTGTAATTGGCTAGTTTTTTTGCTACGGTTGCAGTTTGCGCCAACGATTCACCCCCTATAAATTGTGAAAAAAGCGTAGAACGTATCAAACCCTTCACAGGCAATCCAACCCGGATAGCCCAGGGTGCTAGCACAGTACCTAATTTAACAAGCCAAGGATTGGACATCATTCCAAATAAAAACCGTGCTTTCTTTAAATCAGCATCGGATTTGTGTTGAAAGGCAAGCGCTGTATTTTCAAATGAAGGGAGTGTTGGCGGGTTTTGCATAAAAAAGGATGGCTTAAAGCCCTGCAAAATTAGTAGTTGCCGCGCAGATACTTTACTAGCATTACCTAAATCGCTTGGTGATTAAATGGTTGTAAAACCAACTCACTTACGACTCCGCTAACCGGCTGTTGGCATAGAAACCAAATAGAACGGGCTGCTTCCTCTGGTTGTATCATTTTTTCACGTTGCACTCTTAAATCAATAGTGTCCCAAAATCCCGAGTTGACACCTCCCATAAATACATTAGTAATTCGAATGTCTGTTCGCTTGATCTCTTCGCGTACACTTTGCATCATTCCCACTAATCCATATTTAGAAGCACTATAGGCCGCTGCTCCAGCCATTGGTACTTTACCTAAGACACCTGGAATATTTATAATCAATCCTTTTTTCGCAGTTTTCATAGCAGGAAGAAATGCTTTTAGCAACCTAAAAGGAGCTAGTAAATTGGTCTGCAAACTATTCAACATGTCTTCCTCTGTAAGCTGCTCTAGTGGTTTTATGATACCAATACCAGCAGCATTAATCAGTATATCGATAGAAGGATAGAGCTCAAAATAAGCCTTGGCTAGTTTTTCACCAGCGTCTGGCATAGAGAGATCAACAGCTAAATACTGATTAACAGCCAGTCCTAACTGCTGAGCATTTGATTGGAGTGATTCGGTATTTCGGCCCGTGAGAAAAAGCTGGGCTCCACTTCCTTGCAAAAGGCGTGCTGTATTGAAACCAATATCCCCGGTAGCTCCGGCAATAAGAATGTTTTTTCCGCGTAAAGACTCCATCTGATTTTTTTTATAGAACAATCACAATGGATGATTGTTTAGCTCCTATCAGATTAAAATGAAGACCTGTACTATTTTATTTCCCCACCAGCTATTTTGGCCAAATCCCGCCCTGATTAAGGGCCAAGAAGTAGTGCTGATAGAGGAATCTTTATTCTTTTCATTCTACCCCTTCCACCAGCAAAAGATAGTCCTGCACAGAGCCTCTATGAGGGCTTATCAAGAGTTATTGCAAAAAAATGGATACACTGTCGCATACATAGACGCGACTTCAAAAGATCATGACCTCAATATCTTTTTAAAGAATCAGACCAAAAAAGGATTAGGCACACTACATTATATAGACCCTATTGATGATTGGTTGCACAAAAAAATTCTGCAGGCCAAAAATCTTAAACTTATTCGTCACGATAGCCCAGGGTTTTTAAACACACTGGAAGAAATCAATAATTATTTCAACCAAAAGAAAACGTATTTCCAAACAGACTTCTATTGTTGGCAGCGAAAGCAACGAAAAATCCTAGTAGATGAAAAGGGAAAGCCAACAGGTGGTAAGTGGACCTTTGACGACGATAACAGAAAGCGATATCCGTCTGGATTAACCCCACCTCCCCTTCCTACCATAAAAAGTTGCAACTACACCACTGAAGCGATACAATATGTAAAAAAGAATTTTGCAAGGAACCCAGGTAGTACAGAATC
>JBILMC010000014.1:0-12982 GCA_044375755.1 Chitinophagaceae bacterium | reverse complement strand
AAGAAAAATTACTCCATCAAAAATTACAACACAGGGCAATTCGTTCGCTACGGAGTGCCGGACTCTGGATGGCAGTGGAATTTGAATCGTTTGAACAATGTAATACAGTAATCGATTACTGTATTACCCGAGGGGTATTGACCGATTGGTTTTTATTTGCGTCCAACTGCTTGCGCATTTCTCCACCACTACTTATACATGAAAAGCAACTTGAAAAAGCAGCTTCCATTATCATGGAAGCTTGTGATCAGCTTTAACTAACCAGCCATTGATAACAGAGTGCTGCTAAAGTGCCACCTGCAAGGGGTCCTAGCACAGGTATCCAGCTATACGACCAATCGCTATCTCTTTTACCTGGAATTGGTAATAAAAAATGCATAATCCGCGGACCAAAGTCGCGCGCTGGATTAATAGCATAGCCTGTGGGTCCTCCCAGGCAAAGACCGATTCCCAATACCAAAAATGAAACAGGCAGTGCGTCCAGACTTCCTAGTTTAGTAGCGGCAGGTGAAATGCACAGTGCACAAAATACCAGCGCAAAAGTGCCGATAACTTCGGCTATGATATTATTAGCGCTGCTTCTGATAGCAGGGGCATTACAAAATACAGCGAGTTTTAAATCGGCATTGGAGGTTTCTTCAAAATGAGGACGATAGAGTAACCACACGAGTGTAGCGCCGCTCATCGCTCCGCAAAATTGACCGGTTATATAGAGCGAAAGATCTTGGATTTGTACTTTGTCAATAAGTGCAAATGCAAGAGTGACAGCTGGATTGAGATGTCCCTGTCCATTCAAGTGTAAGGAGCTGTATACGCCAATAAAAACAGCCATGGCCCAGCCTAAATTGATCACTAGCCATCCGGCATTTTGTCCTTTTGATTTTTCGAGAAGCACGTTCGCAACAACGCCACCGCCAAATAATGCCATAAGTGCGGTGCCAATAAATTCACTCAGAAAAATTTGCATGGTTTCAAGTTTAACTGTGATCATTTGCCCAAACGATGGATGCCTTTACTGCACGTTGCCATCCCTGAACTAAATTATTTCTTGTAGCTGTGTCTATACTAGGTTTAAATATGTGATCGCTTTTCCATAGCGAACGAAGCTCCTCTTTGTTTTGCCAATAGCCCACAGCAAGACCTGCTAGGTAAGCCGCACCCAATGCAGTTGTTTCTGTTACAATGGGTCTTACTACATGGCAAGCTAGTAGATCAGATTGAAATTGCATCAATAGATCATTCACTGTTGCACCACCGTCTACACGTAATTCCAAGATGGGGATGGAGGCATCTGCTTGCATGGCGCGTAGAAGATCTGCAGATTGGTAGGCAATGCTCTCTAAGGCTGCACGTGCAATATGTGCTTGATTGCTGCCGCGGGTCAAACCAAAAATGGTACCCCTTGCATAGGCATTCCAATAAGGGGCACCCAGTCCTGCAAAAGCAGGCACTACATACACACCTTGGCTGTCGGGCACTGAAGAGGCCAGTTTTTCAATATCGGGGGCGCTATGAATCACTTTTAATTGATCGCGCAACCACTGCACAACGGCACCTCCAATAAATACAGAGCCTTCTAGTGCATATTCTGTTTTGCCATCTAATTGCCAAGCGATAGTCGTGAGTAAATTATTGGTAGAGTGAATAGCTTTTTCTCCGGTATTCATGAGCATGAAGCAACCAGTTCCATAGGTATTTTTGACCATGCCAGGGTCCACACAAAGTTGTCCAAATAATGCAGCTTGTTGATCGCCGGCTACTCCTGCAATAGGAATGGAGTGACCAGGAATTACTTCGCAATTAGCTAACACACCCGAACTAGCAACCACAGATGGAAGAAGGGAAGCAGGAATATCAAAAAGTTCCAACAGCTCCTGATCCCACTCCAATTGATGAATATTGTAAAGCAGCGTTCGTGATGCGTTAGTGACATCGGTTGCATGCACGTTACCGTTAGAAAGTTTCCAAATCAACCAGCAATCCATCGTGCCAAATGCCAGTTCTCCTTTGTTCGCTTTTTCTCTGGCACCAGGTGTATGATCGAGTAACCATTTTATTTTGGTAGCCGAGAAATAGGCATCCAAAATCAGACCTGTTTTCTCTTGTAAAAGTGGGGCTTTACCCATTGAACGAATCGTATCACACAATTCTGCTGTTCTTCTATCCTGCCACACAATTGCGGGGGCAATCGGTTCGCCTGTGGTCCGATCCCAGATAACGGTTGTTTCTCGTTGGTTGGTGATACCGATGGCTGCAATTTGCTGAGGTTGTATTCTTCCTTTTGCGAGTACTTCTACCAGCGTTCCTAATTGGGTTTCCCAAATTTCATGCGCGTCATGCTCTACCCAACCAGGTTGGGGATAATGCTGCTTAAATTCTTTTTGTGCAAGTCCAACGATCGAACCTGTTCTGTCAAATAAAATACTTCTACTACTGGTAGTACCTTGGTCTAGTGCAAGAATAAAGGTAGGTTGCATGCGTTCGGTTTGGCCTACTCAAGATAGCGAAATGTGTTCAAGCTTGAGTAGGCGCTGCGACGCTGTTAAAAGTCGAGTCCCATTGCCAAATGATATTGCGGTTTTCCTTTAAAAAACCCATTCATTTGCCAACCCGCATCTAATCGAAGAAAATAGCCAAGTAGTGTGCTGCGGGCTCCAATACCATATCCCCCAGCAAATGGTCCAATCCCACCTGCTTTTACACGGAAGGTGACAGGTGTGGAGCTATAAGATACATATGGTCTTTCCAATTTGTCATACGCTCCATTCCAAGCAGTACCAAGGTCAACGAATTGAACCAATTGGAAATTACGGAGGAAAGAATTATTGATAGGGCGATTAAAAAAGGTTGAGAATAAAGGAATTCGAAATTCGCTGTTTAATACAAATGCATTGTTTCCGTTGGCTACATTTTGTTTAAAGCCACGCAAATTGACTGCTAATGATTCAAAAGAGTATTCTGCATCTGGATCAGGTACATTGGCAGGATCGAAATAACGATAAGATCCATCTCTTTTCTGATTTTGTCCAAATTGCAGCCAGTTATCTACACCACCCAGGTAGTAAATGAATTTTTGTGAGCCCCAAGAAAAATCACCAGCTCCCCTTACTGCCCAGGTGATATTGTGATAAATTGGTAAAAAGTAACGGGCATCAAATCCCATATTCATAGTGAAGGGAAAATCGCCTGTAGATGTTTTGATATTATTGCCGACTTGTGCATTATAATCAAAGTATACTTTCCAGCGCAGTCCATTCCAAATATTGAGTGCAGGTGTGATCGCATCATCATGGATAAACTCAATATGTGCTAGTGCATATTTATTAATAGCGTCTTTACCCTTTAGTGATTGATCTGGATAAGCCGGATTAGCAAGTTTGACGTAGCGATCGTTTCTGAAACCTACATTTAATCGTAAACTTCTAACCTTATTGAAAGGATAACTTAAAGTGAGTTGGTACAAATTGGAGTGCAACTTTGTGTCAAAGAAAATAGTATCATTATAAATAGGTGGATTCTTGACAGTATTGCGATAATACGTAATGCCGAAATCGATTCTCTTTTTTAAGTACTGCGAAGTGAATACATATTCATTTGCATCCAGGTTGGGGCTGATGCGATATCCGCCAGCAAATTTTATGTCTTCCATCAGATCGGATGTTCCAATTCGCACTATCCCATTAAGTGGATTATTATTACTTAGAGTTATAGGGCCATTTCCACCCTGATACGGCTGGTAGCGAGTAACCAATACATTATTGTTGAACCCAGATACTAAATAGTCATTGAAGAATTTTGGGGGTCGATATTCAAATATTTTATTCTTTTTATTACCTGAAATTTTAGCTGGCGTGGAGTTGGTTTGTTTAGTAGTAGATGAAGGCTCTTCGTCAAACCCTGTACTAAATATATTTTCAGCCTTTTTGATTGAAGTATCAGCAGGTAAAGTAGCAGGAATTGAAATTGATTTTCTTTTATTCTTTTTTTCTTCTTCAATTAACTTACGCACATATTCCGTTGGACGCGCAGTTACATTTCTTCTGCGCAGTGTATTTTCATCAATTTTTAGTCTATATAAAAGTTTGGAATCACCTAGTCTTACTACTTCGCTCACCTGCTGATTATCGCCGGAGGTTCGTGTCTCTAATAAACTGCTTTGGTAATTGGTCAGCGGAAAAATATAAGCAGAGTCGAGTGTGACTGATACAAAACCTACAGAGTCAATATCGGTTTTGCCCCAATCTTTTAAAATGCTATCCACTTCTGCTTTAGCAGGGTTGCGTAAAACCTCGTCTCCAATAAAAATTAAGGTATCCAGCCCGGCCCTTTCGGTGCTAAAGAAGCCAGCGTAGCGATTTCCGATCCCATTTTCGTCACTCACAAATGTGAAGTGGCTATTATTATATTGTGAAGGGAAGCGTGCATTTCCTCTGGAGAGGTTAGTTAGTTTGGAAATCTGTCTCAATTCACTTTTGTTCCAATTATCAACCAGAAAAATATTATACGAAGAATTAGGCTCTTCGTAATCTGATTGTTCGCGTGATGCTACTGGACGATTACTTGAAAATAGGATGCCCGTTTTATTGGGAAATGCAACAAAAGATGGATCTAGATCGTCAAATTTATCGTTGGTAATTTGCTCAATTGTTTGTTTGTCAATTTTATAAATGAAAATATCCGACTGGCCACTACGAACCGCACTAAAAATGAGCGTATTGTTATCCAGCATGTATTTCATGTCGGTGATCTGATCAAATTTTTCGATCACCTGCTTGTTAATTTTGATGCGACGTACCATGTCGTACACAAAAAAATTGATTTTACCTTCATTGCTATACAAAACAGCGAGACGAGTACCCTTGCCGTCCCAGGCAACTAAGGGGTAATTAGGATTTTTATCTTCTTCGCGTGAAAGGACACCCAGTTTGAGTAAAATGCGACGGCTGATAAAATTCTCCATAAGTACCAGCTGGATTTTACCTTGTTTGTATTCGGTAACTGCATAGGAAAAACTACGGGGAACGGGGTTAGCATTAAAACGGTAAAAATCTTTTTTGCCGGTATATTCACTGACAGCCAATTGACCCCTTGGTGCATTGCGTCTGCCTCTGATATCTTTGAAGTAGACATCTTGCATGTCAGTGATAAAATCTTGTAGGAGTGTCTTGAATTTTTTCTTTGCTAACTTATTTGAGGCATTATTCAAATTGCGATAAGCACGTGCTAAGTAAAGAAAATAAGTTACTTTACTCTTGCCATATTTATCGGCGATGTATTTCCAAAATGCATGTCCAGCCAAAGATGGTTTTTCAAATGCAAAATGATAGAAGTTGCTGTAAAGCCCTGCTAACATCACTGCACGTAGTTCATCATCCAGATTCGTGTTCCAGTTTTCAGCTGCATAGGTGATATAACCATCGGTGAGCCATTTGGGAAGATCTAATAGGTTTTGATTGGTAGCCATGTCACCAATGTCTTCACCAAATAAAATATTCTCAACCAAATTCCGGGCTATTCCTTCACGAATTTGGTAACGTAAATGCTGGTGATTGCCATTGAAGTAAACAATCATTTTGTTGTTTACCAATTTGGTCATTCCACCTGTGTTTTGCCAGTCTATGCCCAGTCCAATATTAGACTGTTGCATTTCGTCGTAATTATTATAAATGACAATGTTAATGCGACGTTGCATGCCGTACTCAACAAAGGCTTCGAGCCCAGGTAATTCCTCCTCGGCAATTTTTCCTACATACTCGCCCAATCCAAGCCCATCCTGACTAAAGTAACAGTTGAAATTATCTGTTTGTAGATATTTCCATTTGAACTTTTGATACTGTACCCTGTTTTTGCCAAACTGAACTGTGTTGACCTGGGCATGCACTGTTGTCATTACAATCAGTGTTGCTATAAGATTTATCCACCGGAAACGTTTCATAGTTATCTTTGAAATCGACTTTAAAAGTACGAAAACCCTATTATGTTGACTGTTGAATCTCTTCTGTTCAGCCCCGTTCAGGAAAACACCTATCTGGTGTATAACGAAAAGGGGGAGACACTCATTATAGACCCAGGGTGTTATTTTCCGGAGGAAAGATCTGTTTTGCAGGAAAAAATCAACACGAAGGGGCTTAAACCGGTGATGTTAGTCAACACCCATTGCCACTTGGACCATGTATTTGGCAATAAGTTTGTTTATGAAACCTGGGGTTTGGAGCTGCATTTTCATGCTGCGGAACAAAAAGTATTTGACTATGCCCCCACAGCAGGGGATCTGTGGAATCTCCCCTTTCAAAATTACTCGGGGCCCATACACCATATAAAAGAGGGGACAAAAATTAAACTTGGTGAGGATGAATTAGGAATTCTTTTTACCCCAGGTCATTCCCCGGGGAGTATTTCTTTTTATTCTGCTTCAGGTGGCTGGGTAATTAGCGGTGATGTGTTGTTTCGTGAAAGTGTAGGCCGAACAGATTTGCCTGGATCTGATTTTGCAACCCTCGAAAAAAGTATCCGAACACAATTATATACGCTGCCAGATGCTACCTGTGTGTATAGTGGTCATGGTATGCCCACTACGATCGGGTATGAAAAAAGCAACAATCCCTTTGTGAAGGGGATTTGAGCGTACTATTTCTTGAAGCTGGCTTTTAGTTTTATCCATTCTTCTTTTTCGGTACGACTGACAAGAAGCACAAAAGACGTGAATAATACAGTAGCAGTTCCCAGATTAAATACACGGTCTGGCCACCAACCGATTAATGTGCGATGTGTTACATATAGAAATCCGCAGGCAAGCAAATAAATGGTAATTTTTTTAACGGCATAGGGTACTGGATAGTGCTTTTGTCCCAGCCAATAACTTGTTGTCATCATAAAAAAGTAGCAGGCAAAACTGGTGCCTGCTGCACCCCAATAATGATATTTTGGAATAAGTAGAATGGTGAATGCAACTGTGATTAGTGCACCACCTATCGTAATATATGCGCCAGTTAGATTTCGATTAGTTAGTTTATACCAAATACTTAAGTTGTAATAAATACCAAGAAAAATATTAGCCATTGCGAAAAGGGGAACTACATACAATCCTTCCTTCCATTTTTCTCTTCCAATTGCATCAAAAAACCATGCTGCAAGATCAATGTACAGGGACACTCCTAAAAACAAAAAACAACAAACCAGTACAAAAAACTTCATGATTCGTGCGTAGCTCTGTTGCACATCTTGCTCTTTACTCTTGTTAAAAAAGAAAGGTTCGGCTGCCATTCGAAATGCCTGAATGGCGATGGTAATCACAATAGATAGACGGATGATATTCCCAAACACACCTAATTCATGTTTAGCCTCCTCTGCAGGTAGGTCAACCACAAACTGGTACAATAATCGGCTGAGCATGTCATTAACAATGCCACCCATTCCAACAATCACAAGCGGCCAGCTGTATTGCATGACACTTTTAAAAAGGGTCTTGTCAAAATTGAGTTGAATCTGTTTTAATTCAGGAATCAGTAACAAAAAAGTGCATATGCTGCCTAGAAAATTTCCAATCAAATACCACTCAATGCCATGCGCTGCACCAAAATTCCAAGCGGGGAAATAGGCGGGTTTAATTCCTAAAAAGAAAAGTACTACTAGCACATTGACCACCACTGAGGTAAGTTTTGCAAAAGCAAATCGCTTAGGCCTGTTCTCTTGACGCAGTTTTGCAAATGCAAGTGTAGAAAGGGTATCAAAAAATAAAATGCCAATCATCCAGTGTATAAATACACTGTTTTTTTCCAGGCGTCCCATTTCTGCCAACCATTCTTGATTGATCCAGAGTAGGGTGCTAAGCAATACTGTGGTTGTAAAAAGTGCAATAGAAAGAGTACTGTATAAACGCGAGCGGTCTGCCTGTTGTGAAAAACGGAAATAAGCTGTTTCTAGACCATATGTAAAAATGATATTTAAAAACGCAATGGCAGCATAGATCAGTGTTAAGTCAGCAGTGACTGCGGGTTCTCGAAAAAGTAAAGGCAGACTCAAATTCATCAAGTAGCCTAAAAAACGACTGGTTATACTGGGTAATCCATACCATAGTGTTTGTCCGGCTAATTTTTTGAGTTCGCTCACAGCAAATTCTTGAGCCATAAAGATAACAGTTTGCGCGCTTGACTTATCTTTAATCAGTAAAATGAATCCTATGAAAAAAGTTTGGTGTCTGTTACTGATTTTAGTCAGTTTTACTACAGTAACGGTGGCGCAGGTTTATGAAGGAACTGCAGAGTTTGACAAAAAAAAGTATGCCGCATTTTTAGCCGAGTATGATTACCAAGTTCTTGCAGTGGAGAATGCGTTGCTCAAGCGATTTGTAAAATTGGGATATCGTCCTCGTGAAGAAAAGGGAATTTTTAATAAGGATAAAGGTTTCAGGGTCTTTGCGGGCTCTATCATGGGTGACATTACCGAAGGGGCTGCTGATTATTATCTGAAAGTAGAAGATCGCAGTAAGAAAGGAAAAGAAGCAGCCTTATTAACCGTTATCATTTTACAAAATGGGGAGGCATTGAGCCGTGGTATAAGTGAGGCTAGAGCAAATACAGTCAAGACGTATTTTAAAAATCTATTACCCGACATTATTGCTGAGAACCTTGAGTTAGATATCAAAGCCCAGGAAGAGACGATTTTTAAGGCAGAGAAAAAATTGGAGTCGTTGAAAAAAGAAAAAGCCGAATTAGAGCGAAAGATCGAAGTAAATGAACGTGCGCAGCTTGATACTGAGAATGAAATCAAAGCAAAACAGGAAGGACTCGAAATATTGAAGTCAAAGCGCACCTCTACTCCGGTTTTGCCAAGTACGAGTTCTGAACAAAAGATGAATCCGTAAGTGTTTTCAAGAAAGCAATCAGATCAGCAGACTCGCGGTTACTCAGTGAAATCCCATTTTTAAGTAATGGATCCAGCGTGTTGCTGTTGACAATCCCCACGCGATAATGATTGATGCATTGTTCCAGTGTCATAAACCGTCCATCGTGCATGTAATTTGATGAAAGCATAACATTACGAAGCGTGGGTACACGAAATTTTAACGAATCTTCTTTTTTTCTAGAAACGAGCATTCTTCCGTAGTCTTTTAAAAAGGGGTCTACCGGCAAGCCAATATTTCTAAAACTAAAATCTGTGAACAAAGGTTCTGGGTGGCAACTGGCACAATTAGCTTTAAAAAGTTGGTACCCATTCGCTTCTTGTGTTGTAAACGTTAGTTGACTTCTTTTAACCTGATCATATTTACTATTGGCCGAAATCATTGTACCCGTAAACTGAGCCAATGCGCGTAATAGTTGGTAGGGCTCTATTTCGTAGCTATGAAAAACATCGCGAAAGGCTCTTTGGTAGTACGGGATTCTCTCTAGTTTACGTTTGATGGCG
Source organism: Chitinophagaceae bacterium (assembly GCA_044375755.1). Lineage (GTDB taxonomy): Bacteria > Bacteroidota > Bacteroidia > Chitinophagales > Chitinophagaceae > JJ008. The sequence continues at coordinate 3,577 of JBILMC010000014.1, read as the reverse complement.
CTAAACTGTTCTCCCATTTCTGTTTTTGCGGTAATGGGATGAATGAATTCTTCTTCCAGCGATTGGAATGCACCGTCCCAATGAAAAGTGGGGTACCAGGCAAGATTAAAAAGAACCGGTGCGTTGCGAAGGGTATGCGATTCAAATACGCCATGACTTCTGTCGTGCTCAAAAGTTCCAAAGGCAGCTACTTGCTCGTGACAAGAAGAGCAGGGATGATTGTTGTCTACAGACAAAAGGGGTTCGTAAAAAAGTCTTCTTCCTAATTCAATTCCCTCTTTTGTGAGTGGGTTGTCTTGAAAAGTATGAAGTGGGTTTGGAAAATCAGCTGGGATAGTTAAAGAAGCAGGGGTGAGACCTCGCGTATGCATGGTTTTTCGACAGCCGGTTAGCATTCGAAAACTGGCGATGGAAAGAACCAGTAGAACTAAAACGAGTCCTTGTTTACGCATTACGATCAAAACGAATTTTCCCTCTACCGGATTTTATTTCTGACTTTCTTTTTTTTGACTGTAATCTTCTTTCCTTGGCACCTGCACTCACTTTTGTGGCAATACGGGGTTTCTTTTTTTGCAATGCCTGTGTGAGTAAGCGTGAAACTATTTTGATAGCTTCCTGTTTGTTAGCCCACTGTGTTCGATGAACCTGTACGCGGACCATGAGCTTTCCTTCTGCATTGATTCGATTAGAGAGTTTTTGACGGATTAATTCTTTTTCTATGTCGTCAACTGCAGCGCATTCATCTAAAGGGAGCCATGCTGTAACGGCGGTTTCTACCTTATTTACATTTTGCCCACCACTTCCCCCACTTCGTGAGGTGGTAAAATGCAACTGCTTTATGACTTCGCGTAAATTCATCCTACATTTATCTTCTCAAAATTAATCTTATTATGCGAGCGGTGGTTCAACGGGTCAGCCAGGCATCCGTCACAGTCGACCAAAAAAAGATTGCTTCAATAGGTCAGGGGCTTCTCGTGTTGCTGGGAATTGAGGAAACTGATACGGAGGCGGATATTCAGTGGTTAAGTGCCAAAGTTTTAAATCTGCGCATTTTTGATGATGTGTCGGGTGTCATGAATCTCTCTTTATTAGAAACAGTCGGGGATTTGATTTTAGTCAGTCAGTTCACCTTATTTGCCTCTACCAAAAAAGGGAATCGTCCCTCCTACAGCCGGGCTGCAAAATCTGAAAATGCAATATCTCTTTATGAAAAAATGATTAACACACTTTCAAATGGACTGGGCAAAAACATTCAAACGGGTTCATTTGGAGCAGATATGAAGGTGGATCTTTGCAATGACGGTCCCGTTACCATTATCTACGATACTAAAAACAAAGAATAATGACTATACAGCAGGCGCAACACGAAGTGGATCAGTGGATCAAGACAATTGGGGTTCGTTATTTTAGTGAACTCACCAACATGGCGATTTTAACAGAGGAAGTGGGCGAACTGGCCCGATTGATGGCGCGAACCTATGGAGACCAGAGTTTCAAAAAAGGAGAGGAAGCCAGCAATCTTTCCGATGAAATGGCTGATGTATTATGGGTATTGATTTGCCTGGCTAATCAAACGGGCGTAGATTTAACCAACGCACTACAGCGCAATATCGAAAAGAAAACAAAGCGCGATGCCAGCCGGCATCATGACAATCCCAAGCTTCACTGACAATTGAGAGTTATATTTGCACCCTATGGCAAGCGATAACAACCGTTTTCAGTCGATCATTTCCCATTGCAAGGAATATGGTTTTATTTTTCCCAGTAGTGAGATATATGATGGGTTACAGGCCGTGTACGACTATGGTCAAATGGGCAGCGAGCTCAAAAAAAATATCAAGGACTACTGGTGGAAAAGTATGACCCAGCTACAGGACAATATTGTGGGGATTGATGCTGCCATCTTTATGCATCCCACTACCTGGAAGGCTAGTGGACACGTCGATAATTTTAATGATCCCATGATCGATAATCGCGACAGTAAAAAGCGTTACCGCGTGGATCATTTAATTGAGGGATTTGCAGAGGAACAAAAAGCTGCCGGCCATGAAAAGGTTGCTACTGATGTTCTCAGCGCAATGGACGCCCTTCTTGCGAAAGATGATTTTGCTGGATTAAAAAAATTGATCGAAGAACAGCAAATTAAATGTCCAATTAGCGGCACGTGCAACTGGACAGACATTCGCCAATTCAACCTAATGTTTGCTACGGAGTTTGGTTCAACTGTTTCTACCGAAGACGAGGATAATAAAGTATACCTGCGCCCCGAAACAGCACAGGGCATTTTTGTCAATTTTCTCAATGTGCAAAAGACGGGAAGAATGAAAGTTCCTTTTGGAATTGCACAAATTGGAAAGGCTTTTCGTAATGAGATTGTCGCTCGTCAGTTTATTTTCCGCATGCGTGAGTTTGAGCAAATGGAAATGCAATTTTTTGTACGACCTGGCACGCAGCAGCAGTGGTATGAATATTGGAAGGAAGCACGCTTACAATGGCACTTAAGTTTGGGTATTCCTGCTTCGAGCTATCGCTATCATGACCACGTAAAATTGGCGCACTATGCAGATGCGGCCTGTGATATTGAATTTAATTTTCCTATGGGATTCAAAGAGCTGGAAGGTATTCACAGCCGTACCGATTTTGATTTGAAACAACATCAGGAATTCAGCAAAAAGAAACAGCAGTATTTTGATAATGATGTAGATCCTGCAACAGGTAAACCATTTGGTAATTATATTCCCTATGTAATTGAAACTTCGATTGGGCTCGATCGTATGTTCTTGGCTGTATTAAGTCACGCGTATGAAGAACAGGATTTAAGTACACCAGAAAAAGCAGATAGTCGTGTGGTATTGAAGCTTCATGCAAAATTGGCTCCCATCAAAATGGCGGTATTGCCGTTGAATAAAAAAGATGGATTACCGGAGATTGCAGAAGCCATTATTGCTGATTGTAAAAATGATTTTCGTTGTTTTTATGAAGAAAAAGATTCCATTGGAAAACGCTATCGTAGAATGGATGCATTGGGAACGCCTTTTTGTGTAACAGTTGATTATCAAACTAAAGAGGATAATACTGTTACTATTCGACACCGCGATTCGATGGAACAGGAACGCGTTTCTATTGCTGCGCTTCGTGACTTAGTTAAATCGGCCTTAGTTTAGCTGTAAAATGTCTCAATAAAGGGGCCTCTTCAGTAATGGAGAGGCCTTTTAGTTGATCTTTCTTTCTATACGTCTCAATGATCACTTCCGCTACATAGTCGATATGACTTTGTGTGTAAACACGACGAGGGATGGCTAAGCGTACTAACTCGAGGGTAGCTGGAATCAATTGGTGATTTTCATCATATTTTCCAAACATAAGTGACCCGATTTCAACGGCCCGTATTCCCCCTTCTACATACAGCGCGCAAACCAACGCTTGACCTGGATATTGTGCAGGAGGAACGTGAGGTAAAAAAGTTTTGGCATCTAAATACACCGCATGTCCGCCTGCAGGCTGCATCACCGGTACGCCGGCTGCAACTAATTTTTCTGTCAGGTATTCCATACTGCGTATGCGGTATTGTAGATAG
>JBILMC010000169.1:0-3531 GCA_044375755.1 Chitinophagaceae bacterium | reverse complement strand
GATGGTCCTTAACAAGCCTGCAGGTATGGTAGTTCACCCAGGCAGTGGCAATTATCACGGCACACTTCTAAATGGTGTAGCCTGGTATTTACAGCAAAAAAATCCGACACTCTCAGAAGAAACATTACCTCGCTTTGGCATGGTTCACCGAATCGATAAAAATACAAGCGGTTTGCTAGTACTTGCAAAAACTGATGTTGCAATGCGACAGTTAGCCAAACAATTTTTTGACCACACGGTAAAAAGAGAATATATCGCATTAGTATGGGGAGATGTAGAAAATAATAGCGGGACAATTCGTGCACACGTTGGAAGACATCAACGATTTAGAAAATTATTTGAAGCATATCCAGATGGAGAACACGGCAAAGAAGCAATTACTCACTATGAAGTGCTGGAAAGATTTGGGTATGTAACATTAATTCGATGCAAACTGGAAACTGGTCGTACGCACCAGATACGCGTGCATATGAAATATCTTGGCCACCCCTTATTTAGTGACGACTTTTACGGGGGTGATAAGATTGTGAAAGGAACAATTTATGCGCGCTATAAACAATTTGTAGAAAACTGTTTTGCAATTTGTAATCGCCAAGCACTACATGCAAGAACACTAGGATTCATTCATCCAGTAACAGAAGCAGCTTTAGACTTCGAATGTCCCGTTCCCACAGATATGGAAGAGGTAATTGAAAAGTGGAAAAAGTATGCCACTACCCTTCCCCGTCAAAACAGTTAATTATTAAAATCATAGAGCGTTGCAGTAAACACTCCTCGTTCCCTTTCTTTAAAAGGCACATCCCAATTTCCCACATAACGAAGTACAGAAGGAACCACCCAGTTTTTATACCGCATCAGCTCGGCTTCGATATCTACAGAAAAATCATAAAAACCTGCATTGTAACTCATTGTATAATGGCGAGCTAATACTTCCATAGTTCGTACACTAAACCAGGTGATCATTTTATCTATGACCATCTTATCCCGTTGTCCAGGTCGCAAGTCAGACTTAGCCTGAATGGAGAAAAGATAACATGGCTCCCCCCGATAATCAACATAGTCAATGGAGAAATCATACAGAGAGCGATGTTGCTGATCAAAAACGTCCACTTTATCGCCCACAAATGGGATTCCAGGAATTTTTTTACCCGGATTAAACAAAAGCATTTTTAATTGCTCCTTGTGGCGCGCCAAGCCTCTTGCTTGCTGCGCTTGGAATGCCTTGCCAGCTACTAAGTTATTCTCACCGCACACTATTCCTTTCGCAAAAAAAAGTGAACTATATAATGCAGCTGTGTAATAGGAATAAGAACCGTCGCGCTGATAGAAATCTCCCTGCACATTTTCTTGCAAAACCTCTGTTCGACGACAACTGCCTTCACGATGCTGCCTTGTTTTACTAATCATACGTGCTGCAGGACGTAATTTTTTATCTTTTAAAAGAATATCATTGCTAGAGGTGAATTCCAAAATGCGCAGGTTACGAAATGCTTTGTAAAACGTGGTATCCTTTTTTACTTGCTCAATAAAACGAGCTACATCTAGCTTACTATCCAGGACTACTTCTGACAAACTGATTAGTTGACGCAATCGTGTTGCATCGGATGAATCTGCAGTACTGGATTGGGCGAACCCAACTTGCATAAATCCTAATAAAAATGCGAGAAAAAAAATTCTCATAGATGAAATTTCATCTTGTAGTCAACAGCTACTTTTCCTTTAGTAATATCAGTAAGCTTACCTTTTAGCAATTTCTTTTTTAGCGGAGATAAGTGATCGATAAATAATTTTCCTTCAATATGATCATATTCATGCAAAATGACACGCGCAGTTATGCCTGTAAAAACTTGCTCAAATGGCTCAAACTTTTCATTCATATACTGCAAGCGCACGGTGGATGGACGACTCACAGACTCATGAATCTTAGGGATACTCAAACAGCCCTCTGAATACGGCCAGGGTTCACCGGTTAGCTCCAAAATTTTCGCATTGATGAAAACAGCTTTAAGACCAGGCTTATCAGGATAATTTATTTGTTCAGATTCTTCCATCGATTCAAATAACTGTAGTGTATCCACTGTGAACACCCGAATTGGCTGGTTAACCTGAGGGGCAGCCAATCCTACTCCATTACTGGCATACATTGTTTCCCACATATCCTCAATAAAGCGGTCTAAATCTATTTGACCTGGAGTAATGGGGCTAGCCACATTTCTCAAAACCGGATGTCCATATGCTACGATAGGAAGTGTCATTATACATGCAAAGTTACGTTCCCTGAACGGAACGAAGATAATCTTGCAATAGGATGGTAGCAGCTATCTCATCTACGATTTTTTTATCCCTTCGATCTTTCTTTTTTAGACCCATTTCTAGCATTGCATCTTTGGCTAACTTAGAAGTATACCGTTCATCAACCTTAACAATAGGAATTTTGGGAAAGTGCTTTACCAATAAGGCAATTCCTTTTTCGGCAATAACCGTTCCATGCGTAGGAGAATCATCCCAATTAGTTGGCCAACCCACCACAAAGCGTTCAACTACCTCATTCTTTAAATACTCCTTTACAAAACCAAGTAAGGTGTGAGAATCAATTGTAGTCAATCCTGTTGCAATTAGTTGCAATGGGTCGGTAACCGCTATACCGGTTCTTTTTCCACCCAAATCAAATGCCATAATCCTTGCCATATTCAATGCTGAGTAAACAAATCAACAATAACAAAAAATGAAAAAATTACAGAGGCCAATCCGTTAGCCGTCATAAAGGCTAAATTTACCCTACTTAAATCATGTGGTTTAACTAATACTTGCTGGTAAACCAATAATGAACCATAGAGCAATGCCCCAAACCAATAAATTAGGCCAAAACCCCCGCTCCAACCAGCAGCAGCAATTAAAAAAAAGCTACAAACATGTAGTAGGCGTGATAGCAGCAGCGCTCTTGATTTTCCAACCCATGAAGGAATCGAATACAATTGCTGCGAACGATCAAAGTCAACATCCTGTAGTGCATAAATAATATCAAATCCACTAACCCAACAAATCACTGATAAAGAAAAAAGAACAGGCACTAGGGAAAATTGTCCAGTTACAGCCAAGTAAGCACCAATAGGAGCAAGAGAAAGACCGAGCCCTAATATTAAATGGCAGAGCGGCGTAAATCGCTTAGCATAACTATACCCCAGTATTACTGTAAGTGCAACAGGCGATAAAACAAAACAGACCGAGTTGATCAACCAAGTAGTCGCAATAAATAATATCGCCATAACCACAGTAAAAGAAAGTGCTTGTGTGGGACGTATAACCCCTTTCGGAATTTCACGAGTAGCCGTTCGCGGATTTAATGCATCATAATGCCTGTCCAAATAACGATTAAACGCCATGGCAGCACTTCTTGCAAAAACCATACATGCTACAACAAAAACAAAAAGGATAGAAAGTTGGGATGTGGTAAACTGATGTACATTGCTTTTGATTCCTAAAAAAAATCCAATAAACGCAAATGGCATCGCAAAAATGGTATGCGAAAAC
>JBILMC010000168.1:0-3540 GCA_044375755.1 Chitinophagaceae bacterium | reverse complement strand
AAAACTATGTTCTACTACTATCCATCACTTTTGTAGGGTATTTGTATCAAGGTCGCTCGGTGAAAGGGATTTTTGCAGGGGCTTTCTCAGGGGCTACACTTTTCTTTTTGCTCTCTAATGGAATGGTTTGGTTGTACTCTTCTGAGGCGATTTATAGTAAGGACTTGGCTGGATTAACTACTTGTTACATTGCGGGATTGCCCTTCTATAAAAATTCAGTGTTGTCTACACTTATTTTTTTACCAGGCGTTCTTTTCCTCTATAACTATCTATCGCTGCGTAGAAAGGCAATCGTACTAGCCTAATCGTATAGGTAAAACTTTACGCTTCTTTTTCTTGTTCGTAAACCTGATCGGAAATTTTTGATCCATTGATAGCGGCATTGGTTGCTAATTCATCACATTTGTTGTTGTAAGGATTGTCTGCATGACCTTTGATCCATTTAAATGTTACGTGATGTAACTGGAGTAATGAATGTAGCTCTCTCCAGAGATCTGGATTCTTTTTACCGCCTTTGAAATTTGTTGCAATCCATTTTTTTAGCCAGCCCTCTTTGATTGCTTTTACTACATATTGGCTATCGGAGTAAATAGTAACATGTAGTCCATTTTTTTTCAGGGCTTTGAGTCCTTCAATAACCGCCATTAGTTCCATTCGATTATTGGTAGTGAAATGAAAACCCTGAGCTAATTCTCGTTCAAGTGTCCCATATTTTAAAATGACTCCATAGCCTCCTGGGCCAGGGTTTCCTCTGGAAGAACCGTCAGTATAGATTACAACATGTTCGCTCGTCATACTTATACTTGAAAGACGCCGGTTAAAAAGGGGGGGATTGTTGGGTTCTCGTTGGCAGCTGCAATACCTTGTGCAAGAATTTCTCTGGTGTTTACAGGGTCAATGATGTCATCAATCCACAGCCTAGCTGCCGCATAGAGAGGATTCATCTGTTCCTCATATTTTTTTTGAATCCTTGCCAGTAATTCTTTTTCAGTAGCAGGATCCACTTCCTTGCCCTTTGCCTTTTGTGCTGCCACTTCGATTTGTAGAAGTGTTTTAGCAGCTGATTCACCTCCCATCACTGCAATTTTAGCCGTGGGCCAGGCAACAATTAAACGAGGATCATATGCTTTTCCGCATAGCGCATAATTACCTGCGCCAAATGAATTTCCTGTAATCACAGTAAACTTTGGAACCACTGAATTGGCAACAGCATTAACTAATTTTGCACCGTCTTTAATAATGCCAGACTGTTCGCTACGGCTTCCTACCATAAAGCCGGTTACATCTTGAAAAAATACAAGCGGTATTTTCTTTTGATTACAATTCATAATAAAACGGGCTGCTTTATCGGCGCCGTCATTGTAGATGACACCACCCATTTGCATTTCACCTCTACCGCTTTTAATAATTTTTCGTTGATTGGCAACTATTCCCACTGCCCATCCTTCAATGCGTGCATACCCACATACCATGGTCTTTCCATAGTCTTGTTTGTAGGGCTGAAAACTATCCTTGTCCACAATGCACGATAAAAGCTCATAGGTGTCATAGGGTTTCCCATCTCTTGGGAAAAGCCCATAAATGGAAGAAGGATCTTTAGCGGGTGCTTGGGTTTTAATGCGATTAAAGCCCGCCTTTGGTTTATCGGCAAAAAGACCAACCAGTTTTCGAATATGGTCTAAACACGCTTCCTCGGTTTTGAAAGTCGCATCAGCGGTACCGCTAATGTTTGCATGCATTTGTGCACCTCCTAAACTTTCATTATCTACATCTTCACCAATCGCTGCTTTGACCAAATAGGAGCCAGCTAAAAATACGGAGCCATTTCCTTCCACCATTAAAGTTTCGTCGCTCATAATCGGTAAATAAGCGCCACCTGCTACACATGCTCCCATCACTGCAGCAATCTGCGGTATTCCCATTGCACTTATTTTGGCATTGTTCCTAAAGATTCTACCAAAGTGTTCTTTATCAGGAAATATTTCGTCTTGAAGGGGAAGAAACACGCCTGCACTATCCACCAGATAAATAATTGGCAGGTGATTCTCCATGGCGATTTCCTGTAACCGAAGATTTTTCTTACCCGTGATAGGAAACCAAGCTCCTGCCTTGACCGTTTGATCATTAGCCACCACCACACATTGCTTACCACTGATATAGCCAATGCCCGCTACTGTTCCTCCTGCGGGGCATCCACCAAATTCGGGGTAGAGGCCGTGTCCGACAAACTTGCCGATTTCAACAAACGGAGCATTTTTGTCTAAAAGATACTCGAGTCGCTCCCGTGCTGTTTTTTTATTTTTTTCGTGTTGTTTGTCTATTGACTTCTTACCCCCGCCTAACTCAATTTGTTCTGCAGTTTGTCTTAGCTGACTAACTAAATTGCGTAGGTGGTCTTCGTTTTTATTGAATTCAATATCCACGTTCAATACTTTATTTTGGTTTGACAGCGCTGGGCTCGTATTTAGTTTCTATATCACGAAGTACTGTAAATAGTCTTTCATTGATTGGGGCCTCTGTTCTTTCAAATCCACCATAATAAGCAGGGATCGAAGATTGAATGTACTTGTAGTAATTGTCTTGCTGTTGCAGATCGGTTAGAATGGCTTTTTTCACTTTAGTAGCCAATTCAGTAATTCCTGCTTTATAGGCTGCTTCTAAATAAATCAATGCTGTTTGGTTATGACTATTATACCTACTTACCATGGCATAGGGGAGCGAAGCCGGAGTAATTGAATTTTCAATTTTTTCCATCACTTTTTTCGCTTCTTCCTTTCGTCCTGCATCAGCTAAATTTCCAGCTGTCTCTGCATACACCGAACGAATGTTGAGTAAGTGTCTTCGATTTTCTTCATCAAAATAAATTCCTTTTTTCTCTGCACCACCAAATCTGAATTTTTCCATTAGGTTTTTGTACATCACGTCAAGATTGTTATCTCGAAGAGTTGTTCCACCTAATCCATTAGCTCGCATAGACTGGTCAACAACCCAGTTCATTTGGGAAAAACGTGGAAGTACAGGAACCAAGCGGTAGGAGAGACCTTCTTTGCGTAAATAAGGACCAAATCCTAATTCACCCATTGGAGAAGTGAAATAGATCGGACGTTTCCATTGATTAGCTGCAATAATGTTCAAAATGATCAAATCATTTTTGAGAAGTGCTCTTTTAGGAAGCTCTATGCCTAATGCAGGTAAAATGCTATCCCCGGCAACTGCAGTACCATTTTGTAAAACAATAGAGCGGTCAACAGGAACAGTAACACGACTGACGGGCATTATGTTCAACGGCTCTCCTCTGGAATTATCCATTCTTGCGGGATCGTCACTGCCAACATAACTGTTCATTACATCATAAAGGTCATAATAAGCCTCTTGGTCTATCTCACTCACTGGATTGTATAAAACGTAGTTCCTTTTATTTCCTTCTATTTTTTCAGAAGGCCAAATCATATCGATTGAATCTGCATCATTGATTTTGTAACGAAGCTGATTGATATACCAGTCAATTCCCAATAAGCTGTTTTTCACTACACGAACATC
>JBILMC010000167.1:0-3557 GCA_044375755.1 Chitinophagaceae bacterium | reverse complement strand
CCTGCTCTGGGTGTTTAATACAACACTCCCACTCCATTACAGCCCAGCCTGAATAGTCATACTGCGCTAACTTGCTAAATACCGACTTGAAATCCACTTGACCATCTCCAGGAGAACGATAGCGTCCCGCACGGTTTGCCCAAGATTGATATCCGCCAAAAGTGCCTTGCTTACCCGTTGAATTAAACTCTGCATCTTTTACATGAAAAGCTTTAATTCGTTCATGATAATGATCGATATAAGCTAAATAATCCAATTGTTGCAATACAAAATGAGAGGGATCGTATAATAAACAAGCTCTAGGATGGTTATTGACTGCTTCTAAAAAAAGTTCATAGGTTATACCATCAAAAATATCCTCACCAGGATGTACCTCATAGCAAACATCTACCCCACACTCATCAAAGTAATCTAAAATAGGACGCCAACGTCGAGCTAGTTCTTTAAAACCCTCCTCTACTAAACCAGCTGGTCTCTGTGGCCACGGATGAAAGGTATGCCATAACAATGCGCCACTAAAAGTGGGGTGTGCAGTTAGCCCAAGATATTCTGAAGCTTTTGCGCCATATTTAACTTGCTGTATTGCCCACTCCGTTCTTGCCTTTGAATTTCCTTTTACCTCCTCAGGGGCAAATCCATCAAACAACGAATCATACGCAGGATGCACTGCTACTAATTGCCCTTGCAAATGAGTAGAGAGCTCTGATATCTTAAGCCCACACTCTTCTACAATTCCTTTGATTTCTTCTGCATAAGTTTTACTGGTTGCTGCCTTTTTTAGATCAATACAACGAGAATCCCATGTAGGTATCTGTACCGCTTCGTATCCCAGTGAACGCGCCCATTTACAGATTGATCTCAAATCATTGAACGGTGGCTCGTTTCCTAAAAATTGGGCTAAAAAAATGCCAGGCCCTTTCAATGTTGTCATAACAAATTATTTATTTAATAAAGTCAGTCCACTGACCGCTTGCACTTGATTTAATCATTGCTTCAATAAAAGCCATACCACGAATACCCTCGTGTGTACTGGGATAATCTACCCATTCTGGTTTGGGCGTCATCCCCTGATGCTTCGCTCTTATTGTTAAAGAAAAATTTCTGTACAGGTTTGCAAATGCTTCTAGATAACCCTCCGGATGACCGGCTGGCGTACGTGTATTATGTGCAGCATAACTACCCACATAAGACGATCCCGTTCTCCAACACTCGGTTGGTCGATCAGGCCATTGCATAAAAAGCGAATTATTATCCTGTTGACACCAATGCAATCCTCCCTTCTCACCATATACTCGAATAGAAATATTATTTTCTGCACCCGAGGCAACTTGCGTAGCTACCAACACTCCGCTTGCTCCATTTTCAAACTCTAAAAAAGCTGCCCCATCGTCATCCAACTTTCTGCCTTCAACTACTGTTCTAACAGAAGCATTTAATCGAACTACGGATAATCCGGTTACATACTCCGCCAAATTAAAGGCGTGTGTTCCAATATCTCCCATCGCACCGGCCAACCCACTCTTTGTAGGATCTGTTCTCCAGTCTGCTTGTTTATGTTTACTTCCTTCTAAAAAAGTAGACAGCCATCCTTGAGGATACTCTACGTATACTTTACGAATCGAACCAAGCTTCCCCTCACTAATTAGTTGACGAGCTTGCTTTACCATAGGATAACCGGTGTAAGTATGGCACAATAAAACCTCCTTACCAGATTTAATCCTTTTCTCATGCAATTGTTTTGCCTCAGCCAATGAAAAAGTAATTGGCTTTTCAATTATAACATGAAATCCTTTATCCAATGCCTGAATTGCAGGATCAAAATGAACATGATTAGGAGTCACTATTACTACAGCATCTAATCGCTTATGATCAGAAAGTAAAGCTTCCTTGGTCAGCATAGAGTGATAATCAGGATAAACTCTTGAAGAATCAATATAAAGCTGCTCCCCTGTTTCTCTACTCTTCTTTTCATCAGAACTAAAAGCTCCAGCAACTAATTCATACTGACCATCCATAGATAAAGCCATTCGATGAATTGCACCTATAAATGCTCCCGTTCCACCACCAATCATCCCTACCCTAATTTTTCGGTTCATAAGTTCAGTGTTGAAAAACTAAAAATACTATATTTATTAACAAATGTTTGCTATGAAAACAACTATTAGAGTTCAGCTCGCATTGATGATGTTTCTTAATTTTTTTGTCTGGGGCATCTGGTTTGTAACAATGGGGACGTACTTGAGCACTAAATTAAATGCTGATGGCGTACAAATAGGTCTTGCGTATGGAACACAGTCGTTAGGTGCTATCATTGCACCCTTTATAATCGGTCTAATTGCAGATAAGTATTTTGCAGCACAGCGAATTCTTGGCATTCTGCATTTAATAGGTGGTGCTTTACTTTTTAATTTATCAAGCCAAAGTCTATTCAATGATTTTTATCCCTACTTGCTAATCTACATGATAATTTATATGCCCACGCTTGCTTTAGTTAATGCAATCTCCTTCAAACAAATGACTAATCCAGAAAAAGAATTTTCTTTCATACGGGTGTGGGGCACCATTGGCTGGATTGCTGCCGGATTATTAATTGGCTGGTTAGCGCTTGAGAAAGATGGCTCATTAGACCAAACATTTAAAATCGCATCCCTCGTTTCACTGGTATTAGGCGTTTATAGCTTTATGCTTCCCAATACCCCGCCACCAAAAGCAGGAACAAAGACTTCATTGGCAGAGATTGTTGGTGCTGACGCAATTAGTTTATTAAAAGATAAGAACTTTCTTATCTTCTTTTTAGCCTCTTTTTTGATTTGTGTTCCCCTTGCATTTTATTATCAGGAGACAAATCTCTTTTTAAATGAAGTGGGTGTAAGCAACGCTGCCTCAAAAATGACAATGGGACAAATGAGCGAGACCCTATTTCTATTCCTGATGCCCTTTTTCTTTACACGGCTGGGCGTTAAAAAAATGTTGTTGATTGGAATGGCGGCCTGGGTAATTCGATACATCTGCTTTAGTTATGGAGATGCTGGAAACAATGTAGGGTTACTATATGCAGGTATTATTTTGCATGGAATCTGTTATGACTTCTTTTTCGTAACCGGGCAAATCTATACCGATCAGCGTGCAGGAGAAAAAATCAGATCATCAGCACAAGGTATGATCACACTTGCCACCTATGGTGCTGGCATGCTTGTAGGTTTTTGGCTAGCTGGCATGATTGCGGATATATACAAAACAGGAACAGGTCATGACTGGGCCACTATTTGGCTCATCCCCGCTGCGGTAGCAGCAGGTATTTTAATACTATTTGCTCTTCTTTTTAAAGACCCATCAAAAAAATAGCATATGGATCATCACCCCAAAAGCAGAAGAGAGCTATTAAAAAATATTGGAAAAGTTGCATTGGCAAGTAGCTTTCCCACAGCTTCAATTTTAGCGAGTAATACTTCATCAACTACCAAAACTGGTAATAAAATCAATCACTCCGTTTGTAGCTGGACGTATAATTTTTTATCATTGGAAGAGCTGTGCTCCGTTTCTAAAAATTTAGGAAT
>JBILMC010000166.1:0-3570 GCA_044375755.1 Chitinophagaceae bacterium | reverse complement strand
GAAGAAAATCCTTTTTGGTCAGCACCTGTAAAGAAAGATTGGCAACTGGTTAATAAAAAACCAATTGTCGCTGGCAAAGAAGAACAGGAAAAAAATTCACGTTCTCGCAGTGCGAAGTTGCGCGTTGCGGAAAGGTGTCAATCATAATTGAAATTATATCAACGGACATGTCCACTCAAAAAGCACAAGTTGAAAACAAGCAAGACTGGAAGCGATGGCTCAATTACCAGTCAATTGTGCAACAAGTGCCCTACTTTTTTTTTCTGGCATTTTTGGCAGTGTGTTATATCTACAATGGACATCAGGCTGATAAAACGATTCGGGCAATCAATCGAACGGAGCGAGAGGTAAAAGAATTGAATTATGAGTATAAAACAGTCAAGGGAGAGTTGATTGCACGGAGTAAACAGAGCGAATTAATAAAGGCAGTAGAACCCCTTGGATTGAAAGAGTTGATTGTGGCGCCGATTGTTTTGGTGGACAGTTCTAATCTTCAACCGACCCAATAAAACTGTGGAAGTAAAAAAAGACATATTGTGGAGAGTATATCTCTCGTTCATCGGACTAGCATTTTTGGGTGTGCTAGTGGTAGGCCGTGCTTTCTACATACAGCGTATTGAGGGTGCGTACTGGAAAAATTTGAGTGACAGTTTACATCAACGTTTTGTAACGCTTGATGCGCAACGAGGAACCATTTATAGCGAAGACGGTCAGTTCTTAAGTACTTCTGTTCCCACTTTTGATATCTATCTAGATTTATGCGCAGATGGATTGCGTGAGAAAAAAGGAAAACGTTTCAGGGAAAATATTGACTCATTCAGTATAGCACTGTCTGCATTATTCCAGGATAAAACAGCTGCTGCTTACAAGGCAGAAATTGTGAGTGCCTGGGAGAAAAAATCACGCTATTTCCCACTCAAAAAGAAATTAAATTTTGCGACTTATAAATTATTCCGACAGTTACCGCTTGTTCGTTTGGGTTCTAACCGAAGTGGCGTGATTGTTGAAACAAATAGTAAGCGATTGGTGCCATTTGGAATTCTTGCCGGTCGAACTATTGGATTATCTCGAGAGCATCTTGCCAGTGACGGAAAAGTAAAAAAGCAAAATGTTGGTATTGAAAAGAGCTATGATTCTGTGTTGAGTGGTCGTGACGGACAAAAATTAGTTCGCTTTGTTTCTGGTGGTGCTGCTATTCCGGTAGCAGGGTATGAAACGGAACCTGATCATGGCAAAGATGTATTCACCACATTGGATCTGCGTTTACAAGATATTACAGAGACTGCCTTGATGCGTATGATGTTACAAAGTGAGGCGCTTTATGGTACTGCTATCGTGATGGAGACTGCTACTGGAAAGATCAAAGCTATTGCAAATCTTGGAAGACGTCCGGACGGTCATTACTGGGAAGATGATAATTATTCTTTACGTACAACAGAACCTGGTTCAACTATAAAGCTAGCTACATTATTATCTGTATTGGAAAAGGGTACTAGTAAAATCAGTGATCCGGTTGAAATAGGAAGTGCCGGAAAGGCAATGGTTGGTCCCAAAATGGTTATTGATGCAGAGCGTTCTCCAAAACCTTTTTTAACGGTGGCAGAATGTTTCGCACATAGTTCCAATGTGGGAATGAGTAAGCTGGCCTTAAAGGCTTTTGGTAAAAATCCTGGTGAGTTAAAAGATTATTTACAGCGTTTTCATTTAGATACTCGCTCACCCATTGATCTCATGAGTGTTCCTAAGCCTCGTATGGCTCCATTGAATGAAAAGGGAAGTGCATTGGGTAATATGCTCTGGATGAGTTTTGGGTATGCATTACAAGTAAGTCCCTTGCATACGCTTACTCTTTACAATGCTGTAGCAAATAATGGAGTCATGATGAAGCCTTATTTGGTGAGCCGAGTTCAGCAAGGAGGTATTATCTACAAAGAATTTACACCTACCATTATTGATGAGAATATTTGTAGACCAGATGTTATAGCAGCAGCAAAAACATCTATGGAGATGGTAGTAACAGAGGGTACAGCACGTAGGGCTTTTGAAGGAATGCCATTTGCAGTGGCTGGAAAAACTGGAACAGCGTTGGTAGCAGATGGACCCATTAAATATAGTGATAGAGTATACCAGGCATCATTTGTGGGATACTTTCCTGCTGATCGACCACAATATAGCTGTATTGTAGTAGTACGTACCAAGCCTTTTGCGGCTTCACATTATGGCGGAACGGTAGCAGCGCCTGTATTTCGTGAAATCGCATTGAAAGCGTATGCATTGTTTGTTGACCGCAAGGGTGCTTCTCAGTTTGTAATCAATCGAGATAGCTCGCTTTATTATTACGCGGGATATGCTCCAGATATTCAAAAAGTTTATCGTACGCTATCCCTGAAGTACACAGACTCTATCACAAACGGATCATGGGGAAGAGCCTATGCAGAAAATGGTAGATCTGTTATAAGAACGCAGCCTGTACGTCAGCAAGTAATGCCAAATGTTAGAGGTATGGCATTAAAGGATGCTCTCTTTTTATTAGAGAATATGGGAGTGCGTGTACAAATTAGAGGAAAAGGAAAAATTGTATCACAATCTATTCCGCCGGGAACTGCTTTGGACAGGCCACTGCAGTTGTTGTTGGAATTGAGTTGACATAAATGAACGAAAAGTGAAGTTGATTGAATTGTTTGAACAGATTTCAGTTCAGTCTATTCAAGGATCAATGGAAACAGAGATTCTCGAGTTGGCAACTGATTCGCGTCAAGTGAAGCAAGGAACACTTTTCATTGCGGTAAAAGGGACAAAGGTTGATGGCAATGCGTTCATTGAAAAGGCTATTGCAGCGGGTGCTGTCGCAATTGTTTCAGAGCACAGTCCTCAACAATCTGTATCTGCAGTTTGGATACAGATTGAAGATGCCACCGCTGCAGTGGGTTGGATAGCCGCTGGTTTTTATCGAAACCCCAGTGCTTTTTTGAAAGTAACGGGAGTAACGGGAACCAATGGTAAAACAACAATAGCAACCTTGCTATACAAGCTCTTTACAAGACGGGGATATACATGTGGATTAATTAGTACGGTAGAAAATCGTATTGGTGATGAAGTAGTAACAGCCACGCACACGACACCTGACGCAATCAACTTGCAACAACTTTTATTTCAAATGAAGAATGCAGGCTGTACGCATGTGTTTATGGAGGTGAGTTCTCATGCTATTCATCAGCATCGTATTGCAGGAATATCTTTTGCGGGTGGAATCTTTAGCAATATCACGCATGATCATTTGGATTATCATCAAACATTTGATGCTTACATACACGTAAAAAAATCCTTCTTTGATCATTTGCCCATTTCTGCATTTGCAATTAGTAATGCAGATGATAAACGGGGAAAAGTGATGTTGCAAAACACCTGTGCACAAAAAAAGTATTACGCACTCAAAACCACTGCTGATTTCAAGGGTAAAATTCTGGAAAACACGTTGGAGGGTTTGCAAATGGATATTGATGAGCAACCGGTACACTTTCGATTGATAGGTTCATTTAATGCCTATAACCTATTAGCCGTGTATGGTGC
>JBILMC010000164.1:0-3608 GCA_044375755.1 Chitinophagaceae bacterium | reverse complement strand
CCTGCTAACCCAGCAGCGCAGCAAACCGGATGACCACCAAATGTGGTGATATGTCCTAGTACAGGAGCGTCGGTTAACTGATCCATCCATTTTTTATCCGTGATAAAGGCGCCTAGCGGCATACCCCCACCCAGCGCTTTACCTAATACTAAAATATCGGGTACAATTGCATAAGAAGAGAAAGCCCACAATTGACCGGTTCTTCCAAACGCTGCTTGTATTTCATCTAAGACTAATAGCGTGCCCGTTTCAGTGCATTTTTTTCGAACCGCCTGCATCCAAGCCGGATCAGGTTTAATAATACCTGCTTCGGCCTGCACTGTTTCCATAATCACACAAGCGGTTTGCTCATTGATAGCCTGTATAGCGTCTTCACTATTGAAAGATAAACTCCAAACATCTGGCAATAAGGGACGAAATGCATTTCGCCAATACTCATCCCCCATAATACTCAACGCGCCTTGTGTAGACCCATGATAGGAATGACGAAAAGAAAGAATACGTGTCCGATTCGTAACACGTTTGGCTAGTTTCATCGCTCCCTCAATAGCTTCGGTACCCGAATTAGTAAAATAAACAGACTGTAATGTTTCAGGTAAACGAGAAGCTAAGGCTGCAGCATATTGCACCTGCGGACTCTGCACAAATTCGCCATACACCATCACATGTAAATAAGAATCCAATTGTTTTTGAATGGCCTCGATCACTTTAGGATGACGGTGTCCGATATTCGCTACACTAATGCCCCCAATCAAATCGATATACTCCTTACCAGCAGCATCAAACAAGCTGGCGCAATCTGCCCGCACAATCTCTAATTCCAGTGGTGCCGGAGAAGTTTGTGCCAAGTGACGATAAAATAGTTCGCGGGTATTCATGTGGGGGACTCAACCGCAAATATCGACCTTTTGAAATTTTCCTACTTTGCAAAAAAAATCGATGGCTCTTATCATACCTGTTCGGGATAAAACGCCCCAGTTAGGACCCAATTGCTTTGTTGCCCCCAATGCCACGCTCATTGGAGACATTGAAATGGGAGAAGACTGTAGTATTTGGTTCAATGCCGTGGTACGTGGCGATGTCAACTTCATTAAAATGGGGAATAAAGTGAATATACAGGATGGCGCCTGTATTCATTGCACCTTTGAAAAATGTGGAACCACGATAGGCAATTCTGTTTCTATTGGACATCATGCTATTGTTCATGGATGTACCCTGCATGATTATGTTTTGGTAGGAATGGGAGCAATCATTATGGACAAAGCTGTTGTTCACTCTAATACAATTATTGCAGCAGGAGCTGTTGTATTAGAAAATACAATATGTGAACCCAACAGTATTTATGCGGGAGTTCCTGCAAAAAAAGTCAAATCAATATCTGTTGAACTAAAAGAAGGTGAAATTGACCGAATTGCCAATAACTATGTGCGATATGCAAAGTGGTACAAATAAAAAAGAATCTGCCTAATTGAACTATATTTATACTCGTTATGCCCATCACACGTAAACTGTTTTTTGTAATAAGTCTTTTATTACTACTAACCTTAGGTAGTTCTTGTCGAATCTGGAATAATTTATTCAAATCAAAATACGGATGCCCTTCTAACGGAAAAAATATAGGTGCTGAAAAAATTATCAGCGGTGACCCCGAGGCCATGAAAGCGATGAAAAAAGCAAAGAAGTTTCGCTCCTAGTAATTTTTCTCATCTATCGAATCCAAAATAGTACGGTAACTCACATAGCGGTCCTCGTGTATGTCACCTGTATTTACCGCATCTTTTATAGCACAGCCCGGCTCATTACTATGTAAACAATTATTAAACTGACAAAGCTGAATTCGGTTTTTCATTTCTGGAAAATAATGGCTCAGCTCCTGTTTGCTGATATCTACTATACCAAACTCACGCATTCCGGGCGTATCAATGATACGTCCACCTTGGGGCAGATCAAACATTTCTGCAAAAGTGGTCGTATGCTGTCCTTTACCACTCCAACCACTAACGTCTTGCGTTTTACGATTCATACCCGGAAAAAGCTCATTCAATATTGAGGACTTTCCTACCCCACTATGTCCACTTAATAAAGTAGTTTTTCCCTGCAAAACCTGCATCAATTGACCTAATCCTTCTTTTTTTTCTGCACTCACTAGTAACACAATATAACCGAGTTGACTATACATGTCTCGCAGCTGTTCGTACAGTTGTTGCTCCTTGGCACGATACAGATCAGATTTATTGAATACGACCACCGGTTTAACGTGATACATTTCTGAGGCTACTAAAAAACGATCAATAAACCCTTGGGAAGTGCGCGGTTCACGAAGGGTAGCAACCAGAACTGACTGATCCAAATTAGCCGCTACAATATGATGCTGGTGTTTATGACGCGGACTTTGACGATTGATATAATTATGACGAGGAAGAATTTCATTGATCAAAGCTGTTCCACTTGCTTCAGATTCAATTTCAAAGTCAACCCAGTCACCCACCGCAACCGGATTAGTGCTAGTGATTTCATCTAGTTTCATAACACCTTTTGTACGCGCATTCCAACTACGATTCTGTTCATCTCGTAGAATGTACCAACTACCCGTCGATTTATAAACGAGTCCTTTCATTTATGACAGATATTTTCCAACAATTGGCATTCGACGTCCCATGCCAAATGCTTTAGGGGATATTCGGATGATTGGGCAAAACTGATTCCGTTTGTATTCATTGGTATTGACCATTTTTATCACACGATCGACCAACGCGGGGTCATACCCCATTGCCTTTATATCAGCAGGACTCTTTCTTTTTTCAATATATAAATAGAGTAAGGGGTCGAGTACAGCGTAATCGGGAAGTGAGTCACTATCCTTTTGTTCAGGACGAAGTTCTGCGGAAGGAGGTTTTAGTAAAATTGACGAGGGAATTAATTCCTGTGTACGATTGATATACCGGGCTAGGGCGTATACCTGTAATTTATAACAATCGCCTAACACAGCTAAACCGCCTGCCATGTCTCCATAAAGTGTACCATAACCAGTAGCTAGCTCACTTTTATTGGAAGTATTCAGCAAAACATATCCAAATTTATTAGCAAGCGCCATCAGTAAATTACCACGCGTACGGCTTTGTAGATTTTCTTCTGCTAAACTAAATGGAAGATCGCCAAATAATGGTTGCAAGGTTTGAAGAAAGGACTGGTAAATATTTTCGATAGGTACAACCTCGTATGGATTTCCCAGATTCTTACTAAGCTGAATAGCATCCTCTACGCTATGCGATGAGGAATAAGGGGATGGCAATAATATTGCTTTTACATTCTCTTTACCCAACGCTTCTGTTGCTATAGCCAGGGTAACTGCACTATCAATTCCCCCACTGCTTCCTAAAATAGCTTTGGCGAAACCCATTTTTGAAAAATAGTCGCGAATACCCATTACCAGTGCCTGATAAATTTCCGCCGTGCACAATTGTGCATCTAATTGCAAGGTGTCTAATTCCTCATTGGGAATTTCATTTGCAGAAACGGAAGTAGCAGAACGAAACGTGCCGTGCTCGGTCAATTCCACAACCGAAATCGCTTCTTCAAATAAAGGTAGCTGTTCAATAAGGTTTGAA
>JBILMC010000163.1:0-3613 GCA_044375755.1 Chitinophagaceae bacterium | reverse complement strand
AAGGATCCTGTATAGATCAACAAGTCTTTAAAACTTGTCTTTTCTAATTTTTCTTTTGCAAGTTGAGCAAAGGTGATAACGGCAAGTCCAATCCAAATTGCAAATGCATAAAAGGATCCAACATAAGCGTAGTCACGTTCACGTGGCTGATTGCCGGGCTGATTAAGATAGAGTACCACCGCAATTCCTGTAAAGAAGAAAAGTAGGAAACTAACAATCCAGTCTTTTCTATTTTTTAAATATTGGTATACGCAGCCAATTATCCCTAGCAAGAAGGGTAATAAAAAGAAGCGGTTCTGTGCTGCATTATTTTTAATGCTATCAGGTAATCGGGATTGGTCTCCTAATCTGCTATCATCAATAAATCCAATTCCAGTAACCCAATTTCCATCCCGTTTATTACCCAGTCCTTGAATGTCGTTTTGTTTGCCAGCGAAATTCCACATGAAATAGCGCCAATACATTAAACTCATTTGATAACTAAAAAACCAATTAATGTTATCCTTGTAGGTAGGGGCCTGATAATTTCCAGTTTGCGGATCTTGGTCAAGACCTAACCATTCTGCATAGAATTGCGCGTGGTATTGGTCATCACTGGAGTCCCACACACGTGGGAACAATTGCTTAACGTCGCTTGTGTAGTTATAATCTTTTGTCCGACCGATTGGAATATAGCTATCTTTTCCCTTCAAATACTTCATTTCACTTTCAACAAACGGCTGGTCTTGAACTAGGTCTTTAGAAGGATCAGCAGCAAAATGAGGTCCATAAATCAATGGAGCACTTCCGTATTGTTCTCTGCTCAAATAATAAACCAAACTAATGGGATTGTCTACATTGTTCATATCAATGCCCGGATTAGCTGTAGAGCGAATCAGCGCTGTGAAATACATAAAGTATCCCAATAACATAAACGAGTAACACCAAAGTGAAAGCTTTAAAATTCGGAGTGAAGATGGTTTTAAGAAATAACCCACTGCTACGGCAGCTGCAATAACAAGTACAAGTGGAAGAAATTTTATACCATCTCCAGGGATAATTACAAAAGGTAATGACAGTAAAATAAGAAAAGCTACAAACCAGCTGATAATTTTTGTAGATGAGAATTTAGAAACAGAAAAGCTGAGACCGACAATAACTAAAATCGTCAGCGCAACAAAGTAAAATGCAAATCCAGAGAAAAAAGGAAGTTTTAGGTTGTTGACAAAAAAGATATCAACTAAACCAGCTGCTTTCATGGAGTACTGAATAACGCCAACCTGTACTAGTCCAGTAATTGCACATCCAATTAGGAATGCATAGATCGCACCCTTGGTGGTAACAGCATATCTGCGATAGTAATAGATCATTACGATTGCAGGGATCGTTAACAAGTTTAGAAGGTGAACGCCAATTGAAAGTCCCATCATGAAAAAGAAGAATACAATCCAGCGGTCAGCCCTTAATCTGTCTGCGGGATTATTGCCGGCATTTTCATCTGCTTGTTCCCATTTCAACATCGCCCAAAAAACAAGCGCTGTAAAAAAAGATGAAAGGGCATATACTTCACCTTCCACCGCACTGAACCAAAAAGAATCAGAAAAGGTATAGGCTAACGCACCCACAACTCCAGCACCCATAATGGTTGTGATTTGTGGTTGTGTTAACTGATCTTCTTTAACAGCATAAAGTTTTCTTCCAAAATGAGTGATGCTCCAAAACAAAAACAGAATGGTAGCGGCACTAGCCAGTGCACTCATGAAATTGACTGCGCTTCCGGCAGTCAGCGGTCCGTCTCCAAAAAGGATGATAAAGAATCGACCTAGCAAAACAAACAAGGGAGCACCTGGAGGGTGAGGAAGTTGAAGGCCCTTAGCGCTTGCAATAAACTCACCCGTGTCCCATAGACTACCACGGGCTTCTCTGGTCAATACATAGGTTGCAAGTGCAATCAAAAAAATCACCCACCCGGTCCAATTGTTTTGTTTTCTAAAATTCATCTTCAGATAATTTGAGGTCTGACAAAAATAGGATTTAGCGGCGCAAAATGTCCTCTAATCCATGATTTAACGTAGCTTTTTACTGAAAGTAAACACGTACAGTTTGGTAGGCCAGTTGCCCCTGACGAATTTTTTCAGAATATCCTTTGAGGCCAAATAAGCCGGCAGCATTTCCCTTGTTTATGGCTATCTCTAAATAGCCAGCACTATTAAAAAGTGCAAGTTTTTCTCCCTCTGTAACATCTGCATAGCTCTCGCTCAATTGATCAATTGTTTCATCTCCTCTAAAAACAATTTTGAATCCTCTCCCTTTTCTGTTTTCTTCAAATTGCTCCCGATTTATATTGACAATTACATTCTCAAAGCTGTCAATAAAAATAATCTGGCCCTCGATGAATTGTTGTTCGATGATTGGCTGCAAATGTTTTTTCTCTACAAAATTGATCTCCTCTGCACCAACTTCTTTGATTGATGTGCCTTGATCTAGTTTGTTTATTACAATTCCCATAGACTCTGTAATCTGTAGAGTTGTTTTTGTTATGGTAGGATCCATCGATATGCCCACGACCATCTCGGGAGTGCCTTCCAAAACCATACTCAGCAAACCGTTGTTTGCACAAAGGAAATATTGATTTTGATGAAAGGCTAAAACAAGATGATTGGACGGGTTGGCAAAAAGATCTACAAGTATTACATGAAACGTGTGGGAAGGGAAATGACGAATCGCGCTTCTGCACACGTAAGAGGCCTGTGGGTAATTAAATGGAGGGATTGCGTGAGAAATATCGATGATTTGCGCATTCGGAACCAGCCGTAATAGCTGTGCCTTTATGGCACCCACTAAATAGTCCGGGCTTCCGATGTCAGATGTAAGCGTGATGAGCGCCATAAATTATTTGATCAGTTTACCCTCTTTAAAGAAAAAGCGATATACTAGTTTATCTGCCCACGCAGGGAAGAATTTATTCATAAAAACTGTTCTCTTACCTGTAAAAGTTAACACAAGTGTTCTTTTCTTTTTTGCGATAGCATCGAGAATGTGTTTTGCGCATTCATCGGCAGGCATCATTTTGCCTTCATTCATTGAAGTTTCACCATGAGCTTCTGCATTTTTGTCTAATGCCGCGTGTCTGATATTTGAGGAGGTAAATCCAGGGCATACCCACATGACATGTACGCCATCATCGATCAATTCAGTTCGAATAGATTCCAGAAAGCCTTGCAAAGCAAATTTGCTGGCAGAATAGCCACTTCTCCCTGGTAAACCTCTATAGCCAGCAATAGAAGAAATGCCTACAATTGTTCCTTTTCTTTCAATCAGTGAAGCAAGGGCATAACGTGTGCAAAATACCACGCCCATGAGGTTGATGTCCATTACTTTTTTAATCACCTCGGTTGTTGCATCTTTTAATAGGGCTCGCATAGAAATGCCTGCATTATTGATCAAAATGTCAATCCCGCCAAATACACTGATTGTGCTTTCAATAAATTGCCTGCAGTCGTTTTCGGAGCTTACATCTGCAACCATTGTGTGCAGACAACTGCTAGAGAATTCTTTTTGTAATTGATACAGTTTATCATGATTTCTGCCACAGGTAGACACCAGTGCTCCTTGTGAGAGAAGGATCTCCACT
>JBILMC010000224.1:0-2654 GCA_044375755.1 Chitinophagaceae bacterium | reverse complement strand
TAAAATTCTAAACTTTTCAAAACTTAAATGATATACATAGTTAACTACGGACTTGGTAATTTAAATTCCATTCGCAACATCATAAAGAAAATTGGCGGCGAGTCAAAAATTATAGATGATGTGAATGAAGTAAAAGATGCAACAAAATTAATTCTTCCCGGTATTGGTTCCTTTGACCACGGTATGAAATTTTTAAATGAAAAAGGATGGGTTGATGCTTTGAATGAAGCAGTACTTGAACGTAAAGTGCCGGTACTCGGTATTTGTCTTGGTATGCAACTCATGTGCAAGGGAAGTGAAGAAGGCGTGCTGCCAGGACTTGGCTGGTTTGATGCAGATGTAAAACGTTTCCGTATTGCGCCAGGGTCACCTTTTAAAATTCCACATATGGGTTGGAATGCCGTACATGTAAAAAAAGGAAATCCTTTGGTTGAGATGAAAGAAGAAGAGCAGCGTTTTTATTTTGTTCATTCATATCATGTCGTTTGCAATAATCCTCAGGATGAATTATTAAGTGCTGTACATGATTATGAATTTACAGCCGCTATCAGTCATGATAATATGTATGCCACACAATTTCATCCAGAAAAAAGCCACCGCTTTGGTATGGATTTATTAAAACATTTTATAGCTATTTAACCTATGCTGAAACACAGGGTAATACCATGTTTACTGCTCCGTAATGGTGGATTGGTAAAGACATTAAAATTCGCAGATGCAAAATATGTTGGCGACCCCATTAATGCCATCCGCATCTTTAATGATAAAGAAGTGGATGAACTAATGGTACTTGACATTACCGCTAGCAAAGACAAAAAAGAACCCAACTATGAGTTGATAGAACAATTCGCTAGCGAATGTTTTATGCCGCTGACTTATGGAGGGGGAATTAAAACAATGGAACAAGCACAAAGGCTGTTCAATTCAGGTATTGAAAAAATTTGTTTGCAAACTTCTGTTTTAGATGACCTATCGTTAGTGAAAAGCCTTTCTGATAAATGGGGAAGCTCCAGCATATTGGTTTCTATTGATGTAAAAAGAAACTGGATGGGACAGCCAAAATTATATTCAGCCGCCACTGGAAAAACACTGGATAAAAAATGGACAGACTACATGCTTGAGGCAGTAAAGGCAGGAGCGGGAGAAATTGTTTTGAATGCAGTAGATAAAGACGGTACTATGAAAGGCATGGATACAGAATTGATAAATGAAGCAGCAAAAATTTTATCGGTGCCTTTGGTTGCTGTTGGTGGTGCAGGTAGTTTGGCTGATATAAAAGCTGCGGTAGATGCAGGAGCCAATGCAGTAAGCGCAGGTGCATTGTTTGTTTTCCAAGGGCCACACAGGGCAGTGTTGATAACTTACCCTAAGTATAATGAGTTAATACAATTATTGAGTTAAAAAAATTATGGAACAAAAAAATATACAGGTATGTAAACGATGTGTGGTAAATGCTAATGTGCCTAGTACAACTTTTGATGCGAATGGTTATTGCAACTATTGCAATACATTTATTGAGCACACCAAGCAAATCATTCACAAAGATCCTTTACAGCAGCAAAAAGACCTAGAATCGCTAGTGGCAAAAGTAAAAAAGAACGGACTGGGAAAACCTTATGATTGTATTGTTGGGGTATCCGGCGGCGTTGACAGCAGTTGGGTATTGCTACAGGTAAAAAAATTAGGACTTCGTCCGTTGGCGGTACACATGGATAATGGATGGAACAGTGAACTAGCACAAAACAATATTGAAAATTTAGTTCGTGGGCTGGGAGTTGATCTATACACTCATGTAATTGACTGGGAAGAATATAGGGCATTGATGCAGGCATTTTTTGATGCTGATGTAATTGATGTGGAATTGTTGTACGACAATGCCATGCTTGGTGTTATATACACACAGGCAAAAAAACAGGGACTTCGTTATATACTTACTGGCGCTAACAAAGCCACCGAAGGCATTCCATTGCCAGACAGCTGGAGTTGGAATAAATTCGACAAAAGGAATATTGTTGCATTAGGTAAAAAGTTTGGCAATATTAAACTGAAAACCTTCCCTGCGATGGGCAGTTCAGAATGGGCCTGGTATTATTATATAAAACTGATACAGTTTTGCCCCTTTCTCGATTATTTGCCTTACAATAAATTTGAAGCGTTGGAAGTGCTGCAAAGGGATTACAATTACAAACCTTATCCCTACAAACATTATGAATCGATTTTTACCCGTTTTTACCAGGGCTATATTTTACCGAAAAAATTTGGTGTAGATAAACGAATCATACATCTTTCCACATTGGTGGCTGCAGGGCAAATGACAAGAGAAGAGGCACTAAAAGGTTTGGAAGGAATTCCTTATCCATCTCAACAGGCATTGGAAGATGATATCGAATACTTTCTAAAAAAAATGAATTGGTCACAAGCTATGTTGGATGACTATTTAAAAAGGCCCGAAAGAAGACATGATGAATTCCCTTCTGAAAAAAAGAAATACGAATTTTTAGCCACACTGTCTGACCGTATACCAGTAGGTTTAAAAACAAAGATTACCAATTTTGTAAAATCAATTCCGTAGATTTTTGTTCAAGATATAGTTTTTCATACCTTAATCATTTGTTATATACTAATCATAGTCTATGGGTCGCATTCCTCTACTC
>JBILMC010000162.1:0-3670 GCA_044375755.1 Chitinophagaceae bacterium | reverse complement strand
AAAGCTACCTGCGATTTTCCAAGGAGTAGTGGCTGAAGTGTCACGTAGTAAACGTACCACTCTGTAGCTGGTTCGTCCTACATTGTCCAAAAAACTTGAATCGATTTGGCATTTCATCAAATAAGAACGCACCTCTGTCTGTCTGCCGAATTGGGTGAAAACTGTTGAGTCAACTCTATAGGTAATGTATTTTCCTTTTTGAAGGGGAAGATAATCTTCTAGCTTTTCTGTATTTAAGGTGGTTCGATCGCTACATCCCATCAATAAAAGAAAACTGAGAATAAAAATTCCAATTGAAAAAAAGGAGTAAACAATATCGTGGAATGAATTATTTCGCATAGAACGATTCTCGTTGTATGATTCCACCGCCTATCACATCCTCTCCTTCATAGAATACTGCACTTTGCCCAGGCGCAATTCCTTTTGCGTTTTCAAAAAATGTCACTCGTACACTTTCGTTTTCTGGGTAAAGTTGAGAAAGTGAACCCGCATCTTTGTACCGGATCTTTGTAGTGGCTTCTTGTCCGTGCTTTAAACTTTCATATTTAATGAAGTTTAATTTGCTCACGCGCATCTCCTTTTTTGAAAGGTCATCTTCGTCACCCAAGGTGACTGTATTGGTGTCGGGATCAATCTGTGTTACAAATACAGGTTTACCTAAGGCGATATCCAGTCCTTTGCGTTGTCCAATTGTATAGAAAGGATATCCTTTGTGCTTTCCTAAAATCCTTCCTTGCTGATCAATGAAGTTTCCTCCGGCTACTCTTTCTTCAAGACCTGATACGTTTCTTTTTAGAAACCCTCTGTAGTCATTGTCAGGCACAAAACAAAT
Source organism: Chitinophagaceae bacterium (assembly GCA_044375755.1). Lineage (GTDB taxonomy): Bacteria > Bacteroidota > Bacteroidia > Chitinophagales > Chitinophagaceae > JJ008. Next base: position 2,838 of record JBILMC010000162.1, on the reverse strand, counting down.
TTCGTAGCTCTCCGATTTTTTGGCTAGTGCTGGGTAGCCAAAATCGTATGCTAGCTGGCGAATTTCTGTTTTTCTAAAACCACCCAGTGGAAGTAGCGTTCTGCTTAATAAATCTTGTTGAAGTCCCCATAGAACATAGCTCTGGTCTTTGGTTTCGTCAACGGCTTTGCTAATGACAAAGCGACCATTCTCATGTTGCCGAACCTTTGCGTAATGCCCAGTAGCAATGAAATCACAATTGAGTGCATCCGCTCTTTTTAAAAGAGCACGCCATTTAATATGCGTATTACAAAGTACACATGGGTTGGGGGTGCGCCCTGCTAAATACTCCTCTACAAAATTGTCAATCACAAAGTCGCCAAACTCATCTCTGATGTCTAGAATGTAGTGTGCAAAGCCGTGTTCTACCGCAGCTTGACGAGCATCATTGAATGAATCAAGATTGCAGCAGCCTGTTTCTTTTTTGCTTCCACCACTGGCGGCATAGTCCCAGGTTTTCATGGTGATTCCCACCACCTCATATCCCTCCTTATGCAATAGAAGTGCGGCCACCGTGCTGTCAATTCCGCCACTCATTGCAACTAGTACTTTCCCTTTTCTGCTCATACTGCAAAGATACAACGACCTATTTAGTGAGAAGTGTTAACTTGAACGCCCAAAATCGATTCTACCATGCGAAAAACAGCCTTTTTACTCTGTTGCTATCTTTTTGCAACTGTTTCTATTCAAGCCCAAAAGCTATCTGATTATTTGCCTACGGATGTAAAGTATGATCCTTCTATCCCTGTTCCTTCTAGTGTCATCCATCATGAAGTAGGAGAGTGGCATATAACACATGACCGGTTGTTTAATTACATGCAGGCACTAGCAAAAGCTGCGCCAGAACGGATTAAGTTGGAGCAAATGGGCTATACCTATGAAAAAAGGCCTCAAGTGCTTCTAATTATCACCTCACCAGCTAATCAAAAAAGATTAGAGGAAATTAGAAAACAGCATATAGCATTAACAGACCCATCAGCCCCTGAGCCCAATTTGGAAAATATGCCAGCAGTATGTTGGATTGGTCACTCCATTCATGGAAACGAACCCAGTGGAGCTAACGCATCTTTGCTATCTGCATACTATTTAGCGGCAGCACAGGGTCCTGCAATTGATAATTTACTCGAGAATACAGTAATATTATTTGACCCCTCTTTCAATCCGGATGGGTTACAACGATTTTCCACTTGGGCTAATCAACATAAAAGCAAAAATTTAGTGTCTGATCCCAATTCGCGTGAATACAATGAAGTGTGGCCGGGTGGAAGATTTAATCACTATTGGTTTGATCTCAACAGAGATTGGTTGCCAGCTGTTCATATTGAAAGTCAAAATAGACTAAAGTGGTTTCATGCTTGGCGTCCTAATGTATTTACCGACCATCATGAGCAAGGTACCAATGCAACATTCTTTTTTCAACCAGGAGTTGCATCCAGAGTGAACCCGCTTACGCCCTCTGCCAATCAAGATTTGACCAAGCAGTTAGCTACTTTTCATGCAAAAGTGTTAGATAGTATTGGCTCTTTTTATTTCACCAAAGAGAACTATGACGATTTTTATTACGGAAAGGGGTCAACGTATCCGGATATTAATGGAGGTATCGGTATTCTTTTTGAACAGGCTTCTTCGAGAGGTCATGTGCAAGAAACACCCAATGGTTTATTGACGTTTCCTGCCACCATCCGTAATCAGTTTGTAACAGCACTGTCTACCTTACGGGGAACGGTAGCAATTCGTAAGGAGTTATTGCGTCACCAAAGAGAATTTTATAAACAAGCCTCTGCTCGCGCAGCTGCATTTCCAGTTAAGGGCTATGTTATAGGTGATAAAAATGATCCCATTCGGCTCAAGGAGTTTGCGCAGTTACTACAAAGACACCAGATTAGTATTTATAATCTACCGGCTACACTTGCCGACAAGCAGTTTAATCCAGCTACTTCTATTTTGGTGCCGCTAGATCAACCCCAACATACGTTGATCAGAACAATATTTGAAAAAACCTTGGATTATCGAGATAGTCTTTTTTATGATATTACATCCTGGACATTACCATTGGCATATGGATTGGAATACAAAGAGCTGAACTCACTTAGTATGACTGGTGCAACCTTGATTCCCGACCTTTTTTCGAGTAAAACATTTTTGGATGATCAAAACATGATTGAGTTTTCATTGGGAAAAGAAGCCTATGCGGTGCTTGTGGAGTGGGATGATTTGTATGCGCCCGCTGCACTCAATCAATTGTTAAAAGCGGGGTTAGTGGTCAAAGTTGCAACGCAACCTATTCGTATTAAAACAGCGAAAGATGATGCCGTGCGTTCCTTTAATTATGGGACACTAATGATCCCTGTTCGCCAAGAAAAAATGGGGGTTGCTGAATTATCAAATTTGATTAATCGTTTGGTTGGTCAATATCATATTAATGCCTTCTCAGTGTCTACGGGGTATTCTACTGTAGGGGTAGATCTAGGTAGCTCGAAATTTGTGGTGTTGAGAGAGCCCTCTGTGGCATTAATTACAGGGCCAGGTGTTAATGCTACCGATGCTGGTGAAGTTTGGCATTTGTTGGATCAACGTATGGACTTTCAATTGACGCAATTAGAGCCAACCATTTTCAAAAGAGTAGAACTGGATCGGTATACTACTATCATCATGACAGGCGGTTCTTATAGTGAAATGGATAAGGATAAATTAAAAAATTGGGTGCAAGCAGGGGGCACACTGATTTTGACAGAGGAGGCTATAAGCTGGGCTGTGCAGCAAGGTATTTCAACAGCAACCTTTAAACGACCTAAATCA
>JBILMC010000011.1:0-14840 GCA_044375755.1 Chitinophagaceae bacterium | reverse complement strand
AATCCATACGTGTAGCAGGTGATGAATTTACTGCTGATATTATGGAAGCGCTTCGTCGTTATCATTCGTTGCTAATTGGTGAGCGTACTGCAGAACAAATCAAAATTCAGGTGGGTGCTGCTATGAAGGATATCGATAATCCTCCAGACGATTTTCCAGTGAACGGACGAGATCTGGTAACTGGTATTCCAAAACAAATCATGGTGAGTTATCAGGAAATTGCAGAGGCGCTTGACAAGAGTATTTTCAAAATTGAAGAGGCGATTTTGAAAGCGCTGGAACAAACACCACCTGAGTTAGCTGCCGATATTTATCGTCGTGGCCTCTACATTACTGGTGGGGGTGCCTTATTGCGTGGATTGGATCGTAGATTGAGTGCCAAGATCAAACTTCCAGTACACGTTGCGGATGATCCATTAAAGAGTGTTGTGCGCGGAACAGGAATTGCTTTAAAAAATTATGATCGCTTTCCATTTGTGATGCGTTAACGGATGAAATTAAAACGGAACTACGTTGCGTAACATCATCCTATTTATTCGTCGCTATCTGACTTTTTTTACTTTTCTGTTATTGCAGATTCTATCGCTCTGGTTTCTATATAGCTATAATAAATTTCATCAGGCTCAATTTTTGCAATGGGCCAATGAGTTAACAGGTCAGATAAATACTCGATACAAACGAGTTGAGAATTTCTTTGTCCTTGGAGAAGAAAATAAACGGTTACATCGAGTTAATGATTCGTTATTGAATTTGTTGGCACAACAATATGTGCAATCTGATACAACGAAGCGGTTGGTGGTTGACACCTCACTACAAGACTCTACGCGTCAAACTCGTCGATATTATTTTAGACCTGCTTCGGTGATTTATAATTCTACCAGTGGAGAAAAAAATTATATACAATTAGATCGAGGGTCACTAGAGGGTATCACAGAAAACATGTCCGTATTAAATGCCGATGGCAGTGCAGTAGGTATTGTTGTTAGTGTCAGTCCTCATTTTTCACAAGTGATGAGTTTATTGCATGTACGTCAAAAAGTGAATGTGGCATTAAAAAAGACAGGAGACTTTGGAACGTTGGAGTGGGATGGAGTCGATCCTAGTGTTTTATTACTAAAAGGACTTCCAAAAAGTGTGCCTGTTAAAGTGGGAGACGTGGTAGTTTCTAGCCGTTATTCGTTCAATTTTCCTCCCGGTTATCCAGTGGGTGTGGTATCGGGGATAGTGAGTGATAACAGTACAAACTTTTATGTATTAAAAGTTCGCCCCAGTGCTCGCTTTAATAATTTGCAACATGTATTTGTAGTGGAAAACTTACAATATACTGAGCAGTCTAAGCTTGATGAGGATACCAGAAAGCGTATTGAGGATCCAAAAAGAAACTCCCGATGAGAGAAGTGATCAGAAATATTGTGCGTTTACTCCTATTCCTTTTCATTGAGGTTTATATTTTGCATAGCATTCCTCACTTACATCGTTTTATTTCACCTTCGCTCTATTTCATTTTTTTGCTTTGGTTGCCTTTTTCAATTCGTCCACGATTATTATTATGGATTGCCTTCTTTACTGGACTTACCGTGGATTATTTTTTACAATCACCGGGACTACATGCTTCCGCTTGTTTGGTACTGGCATTTATCAGACCTTTTTTAATTACTGTATTGACGCCGAGAGACAGTGCTGAGTTCAACTATCGTGAGCCTTCTCCGCAGTCATTACTATGGGCGCCTTATGTAATCTATATTACACTGCTAACATTTTCCTATCATACTTGGTTGGTATTTTTGGAGTGGCTAAGTTTTGGATCGTTTGGTGATTTTCTTGTAAAGACTTTTGCCTCCACTGCTATTTCGCTATTATTGATCATTACAATTGAATTATTGTTTCCACGGCAAATGCGATATCGAACAAACGTTGGAAGTTAGTTGAGTATCTTTTATGGCAGTACATAATCAATCGCGCAGTAATATAATCCGCATCATCATTTTGATGGCCTTTGTGGTGATTGGTCTACAGTTGTTCTATCTGCAGTTAGTAGATCGTCGCTATAAACAATTGGCTATGGATAACGCGGTTTATGCTAAAGTGATTTATCCCGAGCGCGGTATTATTTACGACCGTAAGGGGCGGGCCATATTGAATAACACAATCATATTCGACTTGATGGTTACGCCTGCAGAGGCAAAAGGAATTGATACGATTGCGTTTTGTCGTTTATTAAACATAGATACCACCGAATATCGAAAACGAATTGTTGAGGCGATTGTTAAAAATACCAGTGTACGTCCTTCCATCTTCAAAGCAATGTTGACAAAAGAGTTACAAGCTCGCTTTGAAGAAAACAGTTGGCGCTTTCCCGGATTTAATTTGGTTGAACGTCCCTTGCGTACGTATCCCTACAACGCAGCTGCGCATATACTGGGATATATCCGTGAGGCGGATAAGCGGGATATTGAGCGCTCTAATAATTTTTATCGACAGGGCGATTACATTGGAAAAACGGGGTTGGAGTCTTATTATGAAACTGTGTTGATGGGACAACGCGGGGTTCAATACATGATCAAAGACAACAAAAACAGGATTGTTGGTCAATATGAAAATGGTGAGTATGATACAGCAGCCATTGCAGGGCGAAGCTTGCGTACACATATTGACATTGAATTACAACAGTTGGCCGAAGTATTAATGAGTAACAAAGTAGGAGGTGTTGTTGCCATCGATCCTAAGACTGGAGGAATCTTGACAATGGTTTCAGGGCCTAATTACAATCCAAATGATTTGTCAGGTTCAGAGGGAAGTAAAAACTTCAGTCGAATGCAGTTAGATGTTTCAGGTCCTATGTTGAACCGAGCAATTGCGGGACGCTACGAACCAGGATCAACGTACAAACCATTGGGTGCGTTGATCGCTTTAAATGAAAAAGTAATTTCTGCCTCCTGGGGTTATCCTTGCGGTGGTCGTTATACATTGTGTGGTCACGGCAAGCCAGAGTGTACGCATGCAGGGGGAGGACATGCGGCCAATGTACGGTTGGCAATTGCTAATTCTTGTAATGCCTACTTTGCACATATTTATCGATTAACCGTAGATAATTCAAAATATAAAAATGTTTATGACGGTTATTTGCATTGGAAACAATACATGAATGCATTTGGACTTGGTGTGAGATTAGGTGTTGATTTGCCTAATGAAAGTACCGGGGGTATTCCAGATACAGTAGTTTATAATCGGGAAAATGCAGGTCGTTGGACTTCTTGTACAAACCTTACGTTGGGTATCGGTCAGGATAAAATGCAAACTACCCCTTTGCAAATGGCAAATGCCATGTGTGTTATTGCGAATAAGGGCTACTACTATACTCCTCATTTTGTAAAAGAAATCGAAAGGGAAACTGAGCGTGATCAAGAAAAGTTGAGTCGATTTAATGAACGTCATGATGTGCTGACTAATATCCCCGATGTTGTATTTAATGAAGTGATCGAGGGAATGAGTGATGTGGTTAAAGTGGGAACAGCTCGCGGTGCTCAAATTGAGGGAATAGAAGTATGTGCTAAAACAGGAACCGCCGAAAACTACACAATCTTAGATCGCCGACGTGTAAAGCTTCCGGATAATTCTATGTTTGTTTGTTTTGCGCCAAAAGAAAATCCTCGCATTGCGATTGCCGTGTTTGTTCAAAATGCTGGCTATGGAGCAACCTGGGCAGCTCCTATTGCACGAATGATGATGGAAAAATATTTGTTGGATACATTAACGGCTAAGAGCAAGCTTGATTCAGCGCGCATAGCCGGTACCAACTTGATGCCTTCCTATTTTAAACGTTTACAATATAAAGAAGACTCTATTCGTGCATTCAAATGGTTCCAGGTAACTAAAGACAGTTCTTATATCGATCGTTTTTCTCAAATCAATATTCCTAATCACTCATTTCCTAGTCCTCATAAAAATAAAGCGAATAATAACTTACCTGTTTGGATGAGCGTATTATCTGTCGCCTTATTGCCCAGGTCTAATTTTGAAAATTCGTATAGCTATTCTGCATGAGAAATTCTTCCACTATATCAAAGGGTATTGACTGGAGTTTGGTTTGGATTTATCTGGCTTTAGTATTAATTGGGCTCTCTGCTATTTTTGCGGCAACTTATCAGGAAGGCGATCCTGTTTTACAGAGTTTTGTGTCTTTTAAAACAGATTACAGTAAACAGTTTTATTTCTGGGGAATCGCACTGATTATCGGTTTCTTTATTTTATTGACTGATAGTAAATTTTTTCCTGCTACTTCTAATTTTTGGTATGTAGCCGGAATCCTTTTGCTTTTATTGGTTTTCCCTTTTCACTCTCGTATTAAAGGAACAGAATCAATTATTCGGATTGGCGCATTCAATTTTCAGCCCGCTGAATTTTGTAAAATATTTGTTGCGTTGACACTTGCCAAGTATTTCTCACGGCCAGAGACAAATTTTAACAGGCCCGGCAGCCAATTTACTGCTGCATTACTTGTATTGGTTCCTGCCGGAATAGCGATTTTACAACGAGAGACCGGACTGGCATTAGTTTACTTTTCTTTTTTTCTCATGATGTATCGCGAAGGACTTCCTTCCATTATACCTACCATTGGATTTGCGTTGGCGATTCTTATCATTGCCAGTATTTTGATTCCACCGAATATATTGGCAATAGTATTATCGGTTATTGCAGTCTTATTAATCTATGTACTTCGTCGCCAGGTTAAACGTCGTAAACAAATATTGACTAGCATTTTACTGATATGGGCTATTGCAGTGGGAATTCAGCGATTTGCTGTACCGCTCATTTTTGAAAAAGTATTGCAGAAACACCAGGTGGAACGGATCTATAACCTCTTTGGGAAAGACAATCCCTATGATCCAAACTATGCGGCACTTCCGGAGGAGGATTCAAAAAAGAAGAAAGAAAGCGGAAGTAGTTACAATGTTAGACAATCTAAAATTGCTATTGGAAGTGGTGGATTTTTGGGCAAAGGAATTTTTAGTGCTACGCAAACGCGATATGATTTTGTTCCGGAGCAGCGTACCGATTTTATTTTTTGTACAGTAGGAGAAGGATTTGGCTTTTTGGGGAGTATGATTTTGCTAGGGCTTTATTTGACACTCTTGTTAAAAATTATCAATATTGCTGAACGTCAGCGAAGCGCGTTTAGTCGTGTATATGCATATGGGGTTTTATCTGTTTTCTTTTTTCATATTGTGGTTAATATTTCTATGACTATTGGGTTGGCGCCGGTTATTGGTATTCCACTTCCTTTTATTAGCTATGGCGGAACCGCTCTTTTAACGTTTACCATTTTACTGGCTATTTTAGTTCGTCTCGATGCCGACCGTCAAATGGTGCTTCGGTGATTGTACCTTTACTTTATGAAAATAATTCCCCTGTCCGAAGGTTGGTTTACAGTTGATCATTCCAAGCAATTTGTTCCTTTTGATGCTAGTGCTGATAAGATTCAAGATCGCCCGGCAGGAAGTTTGTTAGTAGAGATACAACCATTTGTGGTAGTAACCTCCAAGGATATTATATTAATCGATGCTGGTTTGGGTTTTTCAATCAATGGAACCTTGCAACTTCATTCAAACTTACAAGCAGCGGGGATATTACCAGATCAAATTACCAAAGTACTCCTTTCTCATTTGCACAAGGATCATATAGGTGGTATTGTTTTGAAAACGGAGCAGGGCTTGAATCCCGCTTTTCCAACTGCTCCACTAGTTTCATGGCTTTCTTCCTATCCAAACACTAAAATTCTGACTGGTTCAGAATTTATTGACGGGTATATTGAGTGTCAGTTGACGGGTGGTCATTCCCGATTTCACCAGGCCATTTGGATTCGAGAGGAAGCGTCTATTCTATTTTATGGTGGTGACGAAGCCCCTCAGTTACAGCAAATGCGTCATCGCTTTGTAGCGAAGTATGATTTTGATGGTAAGCGCGCAATGGAATTACGACAAGAGTGGTGGAAAAAAGGGGAGGAAGAGAAGTGGACTTTTCTTTTCTATCATGATGTCAAGCATCCAACTTTCTCTTTTGCTTCCAATAATTAAAAGTCCCTCGGTGGTGGGGGCGGCCCGATTCTTCCTGGGCCTTTTCTTTTTCTCATTCGTTCTTCTTGAATGTCCCGTAGAACATGAATAAAGTCTTCTTGTAAGTCATAGACCTGTATAACACGACTTTCTCCAACGATAGGGGCAAATTCTTTTCGATACCTGATTTGAAGTTCAATGATTTGTTGTCGACTCAGCAAACGGTCTTCTCTGTTTTTTCGAAGCGTTTGTTGAAATTCTTTATGATACTTCGCAAAAACAGGGCCAAAGGCCTCTCGCTCTCTTTCTGTCATTCGCATTCTCTTTTGAATGAACAGGTTCATTTTTTCAGGAATTCGGTCTCCTAAAGGAGGTTGTGCTAATGCAGTTTGCATAATTCCCCAGTAAAAAAAAGTGAGGGCAATGAAATATCTCATGGTGTATTAGTAGGGATTTCGTTTAAAAATGAACTTAACTCTTCGGTAGGGATATCTTTTACTAACTGTGCAATTTCTTTGTTGTCTATCGCAGCAACGCTTGGAGTGGTATTTTGAATCGGCGCATGTGATTGAATAAACTCAGATAGACTTTCTTCGCTTAAATTGGTAACTTCTTTTTTTACCCATTTAGTAGTGTCCGCTGTACTTTCATTTTGTTGGCGGACAGTAAAAAAATAGAGACTTGCAAATAAAATCCCACAAACGGATGCCGCAGCAGCAACTGTTAACCCACCCTGTTTGCGAAGATTGAATATAGGGGCTGGTTTTTTTACAGATTGACGATGGATTTGTTGCAATACGTTTGTAGACAGATTTTCAAAATAATTGGTAGGTACCTGATAAGGTGCGTTAATGCCAGTAGGAAGACCTGGTGCAATCTCTTTTAGTTCATTCTGTATCGTTTCTTTTTCGTTCATGTTATTGTGTAAGACAAATTAAAAAATAGGCGGTTTAATGATTCAGTAAATAGTCTTCAATTTTTTTTGCGGCATGATGATAGCTTGCTTTTAAAGCTCCTTCGCTGGTTCCCAACACTTTACTCATTTGTTCATAAGGCATTTCATCATAGTAGCGGAGGGTAAAAACAAGACGTTGTTTTTCAGGTAACTGTTGTATGGCAATCTGCAGCTTCCACTCTACCTTTTGGGAATCAAAATGATCGTCTGCTTTAACCCGTTCTGCCAGTCCTTCTTCTTGTTCTATTGAATGTGCTTTTGGCTTTCTTTTTTGTTGGTCTAAAAAACTCAAACATTCATTCGTCGCAATTCTGTACATCCAGGTAAATAATTGACTGTCTTCTCTGAATTTTTCCAGTCCGTTCCATACGCGTATAAAAATATTTTGAACAACATCATTGGCATCTTCATGCGATACGACCATTCTTCGTGCATGCCAATAGATGCGTTGCTGGTATTTTTCTACCAATGCAGTAAAAGCAGCTTCTTTAGTGTCTAGCTGACGAAAGCGATAAAGAATTTCTTGGTCAGAGTGGTGGGTCATGTACCGGTTAACGGTTAGACCTTGAAGATACGATGGAGTTTAACCCTTGCGCTGAATCGCTTTTTCTGCTGCAGCCACAATATCTGGCACATCCAGGCCATATTTTTTCAAGAGTTGTGCTGGTGTTCCACTTTCTCCAAATGTATCTTTTGTTCCTACGTATTCAATAGGTACTGGACAATGTTTAGCAGCCACTTGCGCAATGGAGTCGCCCAGTCCTCCAATAATATTGTGTTCTTCGGCTGTAACCGCACAACGCGTTTTTTGGAGAGAAGCAATCACTGCAGGTTCATCGAGTGGTTTGATCGTATGAATATTGATTACTTCGACACTGATTCCTTTTTCTTCTAATTGAATGCCAGCTTGTATTGCGTTCCAAACCATATGGCCACAGGCAAAAATGCTGATATCTGTTCCTTGTGAAAAATGCTGCGCCTTTCCAATTTCAAAGGGAAGAGTAGATGTGAAAATAGGCCAAGATGGACGACCAAATCGTAAATAGACCGGTCCTTGATAAAGCGCAATTGCTTCGGTTGCTGCTTTGGTTTGTGCATAATCACAGGGAACGACTACGGTCATACCAGGAAGCATTTTCATCAACCCTATATCTTCCAATATCTGGTGTGTGGCACCATCTTCTCCTAGTGTTAGTCCTGCATGTGAGGCACATATTTTTACATTCTTTTCACTGTAAGCCACACTCTGACGAATTTGATCATATACTCTTCCTGTAGAAAAGTTTGCAAAGGTGGTAGTGAAAGGAATTTTACCTCCAATCGTGAGTCCGGCTGCTACTCCAATCATATTGGCCTCTGCAATTCCGCATTGAATAAAGCGATCAGGAAATTCTTTCATGAACTGATTCAGTTTCAAAGAACCTGCTAGATCTGCGGTAAGCGCAACGATGTTTGGATTTTTACGCGCTGCTTCTACGATGCCATCTCCGAAGCCGCTACGTGTATCTTTATTTCCGGTGGATTGGATTGATTTTAACATGGTCACAAATGTAGGAGTTCAAATTGGAGTTATCAATTGAAAACCGTTTGTCCGGCTTTTAATTCTTGTTCCCATTTCCAGGCGGTAGACATAATGTCTTCTAGCGAGTACTTAGCCTGCCAGCCCAACACTTTTTGGGCACGGTCATTGTTGGCATAAATAGCAATGACGTCTCCTGGGCGGCGTGGTCCCATCGCATAGTTGAGAGCAACACCGCTGGTTTTTTCAAAGGCGTGGATAGCTTCCAGGACAGTATTCCCGTTTCCGGTCCCCAGATTAAAAATTTCGCAGGACTTTTCATTTTTTTCTTGTTCCAGGTATCTTAAAGCTAGGGTATGAGCATGGGCCAGGTCGCATACATGAATATAATCCCGAATGCAAGAGCCATCACGGGTTGGGTAGTCATTTCCATGTACCCATAATTTTTCTAGCTTCCCAATCGCCGTTTGGGTAATGGCAGGAACCAAGTTCTGTGGTTTCCCCAGCGGAAGTTCGCCCATTAAGGCACTAGGATGTGCACCAGCTGGATTAAAGTATCGTAATAAAATATGTTCGGCAGCAGAATTTTTTGCATAGTCCTCGATGATCTGCTCACTAATCTGCTTGGTGGAGCCATAAGGCGACTCAGCCTTTTTGATTGGCGTATTCTCAGTAACAGGAATGTTATCTGGATTGCCATATACGGTACAAGAGGAAGAGAAAACAAAATGTGAGACACCAAATTCATCAACACATTTTAATAAGTTGATCAGCGAGATCAGATTATTTTCAAAATATAAAAGAGGTTGCTCAACCGATTCCCCTACTGCTTTATACGCTGCAAAATGAATTACACCGCTGATATCTGTATGCTCTTCAAATACCGCACAGGTATCTTCGTAATTGCAGAGGTCAATTTTGTAGTGTTTTACGTTTTTGCCGGTAATTTTTTCAACCGCATTGAGTACTGTTGCGTGTGATCGGGAGTTATTGTCGATACAAATTACTTCGTATCCATGCTCAAGAAGGTCAACAATAGTGTGCGAGCCAATGTAGCCGCAGCCACCCGTTACGATGATTTTTGCCATAGGATCAGTTACCGGGCAAAAATCTGTATTTCTTGTGTGGGGTGCAAGAAAAGATTAAAAGAATCGCATAATCCAGTAAACAAATCCAGCTAGTAAGGCGCTGATGGGGATAGTTAGAATCCAGGCCCAGATCAAGTTGATGGTAACACCCCAGCGAACAGCTGAAAGCCGCTTGGTAGCGCCTACTCCCATAATTGCTCCTGTGATTGTATGTGTAGTGCTCACGGGTATTTTAAGAGCTTCTGTTAAAAAGAGCGTCAGGGCACCAGCAGTTTCTGCAGCTACCCCTTCAAACGGAGTCACTTTGGTGATGCGGGTTCCCATTGTTTTTACAATCTTCCAACCACCACTCATCGTCCCTAACCCAATCGCCGCATAACATGCGATGGGCACCCAGTTTGGCATTTCTTCAAATGTGGAGATTTGACCACCCGCAATCAAGGCAGCCGTGATAATTCCCATTACTTTTTGTGCATCATTTCCACCATGACCAATACTAAAAGCGGCAGAAGACACCAGCTGTAATTTTTTGAACCATAGATTGGAGCGGTGCGCGTTCAAGGTATTCAGGAAAAGTGCAAATATGGCCATTGTCAAAAGAATAAAGGCCAATAGAATCCATTTGAAATTTTTGGAGTAGAAAATTACTTGCACATAATAATTTTCGTAATCTGTTTTTCCTGCTAATTTTTCTGCATCCACAATTAAATTTGATTGCAGAAAATAAAATACAAATAGGATAACCAATACGGAAAAGATTTTAGAAGTCCATCCTTTACCAAAGGAACTCAAAAACCAAAGTGACATAATAAATGCCATCAGCATACCTACTAGCGGAGCTAGAAAAATAAAACTGGCTGTTTTAATGATCACAGTGCTGTTTACTGCATCAAGTCCTGCGGCGGCAATACCTGCGCCTGCAAATCCACCAATCAATGTATGAGAAGAAGAAGAAGGGATACCAAACCACCAGGTTAATAAATTCCAGGTAATCGCAGCAATTAAACCCGAAAAAATCACTTTCATCATGTCACCGCCATTGACTGCATCTGCGTTTACGGTTTTTGCTACCGTGTTGGCTACACCATGGTCTTTAAAGATGAAGTAGGCCACTGAGTTAAAGATGGCTGCCCAAAGCACTGCTTGAAAGGGAGTTAATACTTTGGTTGACACAACAGTAGCAATTGAATTGGCTGCATCATGGAAACCATTGATATAGTCAAATACAAGTGCCAGAACAATAATAGAAAGCAGGAAGGTAGTCATGAAGCTTAGGCGTATTTAATAACAATAGACTCAATTACATTACTAGCATCTTCACATTTATCAGTAGCCAATTCCATTACCTGATAAATCTCTCGGATTTTAATGACTTCTTTAGCGTCAGCTTCTGTAGCAAATAGTCTTTCAATGCTCATGTCAAATACATCATCTGCTTGGTTTTCTAAACTATTTATTTTGATCATGGCTTCAGTAATGGCTTTGACATTTTTCATGTCACGCAACTGCGTAACTGCAATTTTTACTTGCTGGCAACCTTGTTCGATAAGTTCTGCAAATTTTTGCATCCCCATATCATTGGTATTGACACGATAAAAATTCATTTTCTTGGCTGATCCAAAAATGTAGTCTGCTATATCATCCAGTGAAGTTGCGAGAGCATGAATGTCTTCACGGTCAAATGGCGTAATGAAGTTTCTACCTAATTCAGTGAATAGGTTATGGGTCAAATCATCATTTTGATGTTCCAAATCTTCAATTACTGCAATCAATGCAGCTCTTTTATCAATATCAGTTTCTGCAACAACTGCTTTTAACTGAGTTCCCATTTTGCCAAGGTTTTCAGCTACTTGTTCAAATAATTCAAAAAACACGGTGTTCTTTGGCATGAAGATTTTAAGAAATGAATTGAGTCCGGACATATTTCAAAATTTGAATGTTATCAATGAGACAAATGTAGGGTAAGCTTTTAACGGTAATCCCGTAAGTGAAAAATTAATAATAAGTTAATTTACGCAACCTGGATAGGGAGGAATTTTGCGCATTATGATTTCTGTGTTACCCCATCATTAGAAAATTATTATAAAATAGTTAAATGCTCAAAAATCAACCAATTGCCACAGTTTATCGTCTGGCTCGATTGATCTCATTCTTACTGCTATTCGTTTCAACGACAGAACCAGTAATTGCCCAAACTAACACTGAGGTCAAGCCCCCCAAATGGTACGAATCAATCAATCTTAGGGGGTATGTTCAAGCTAGATATAATCGATTGTTTGAGACAAATTCAGCTTTAAAATGTGAGCAATGTGACCGAAGCTGGGGGGATAACGGAGGGTTTTTTATTCGAAGGCTTCGTCTCATTTTTTACGGGCAAATTAATCCGCGTGTCTATTTTTATATACAGCCAGATTTTGCCAGTAGCGCCTCAACTAATTCACTGCACTTTGGGCAAATAAGGGATGCATACTTTGATATAGGGTTGGATAAAAAGAATGAATTTCGAGTACGAATTGGGCAAAGTAAGGTTCCGTATGGTTTTGAAAATATGCAGTCAAGTCAGAACCGGATGCCACTGGATCGAACGGATGCATTGAATAGTGCGGTTTCAAATGAGCGCGATATGGGAGTGTTCTTTTATTGGGCACCAGAACATAAACGAAAACTGTTTTCTGATTTGGTTCGAGATGGCTTAAAGGGAAGTGGGGATTATGGTGTTTTTGGGGTTGGATTATACAATGGTCAAACTGCGAATCGGCCCGAATTAAATAACCAACAACATAAAGTAGTTCGGTTATCCTGGCCATTTGAATTAAACAGACAAATCATAGAGGCAGGGGTACAAGCTTACACTGGAAAGTTTACGATGCCAAAAGACCAATTATCTAATGGGGTAAAAGTAAACCCCACATTGACGTATTTAGATAAAAGGGTGGCAAGTTCTTTTACACTTTATCCTAAACCTTTTGGAGTTCAATTTGAATATAATATCGGACAGGGGCCTCAGTTTGACAAGGCAAAAGATTCTATCAGTACGATGCCACTGAAGGGTGGGTATTTGATGTTCTCTCATCTTAGTAAGCTAGCAAAAGGAGCTATATTGATTCCATTTACCCGCTATCACATGTATGAAGGGGGTAAAAAGCATGAATTGGATGCCAGAAGTTACAAGGTGAATGAATTTGAATTAGGGGTAGAATGGCAGCCGATTAAACAGTTTGAATTAGTGCTTATGTATACCATCTCAAATCGCCGCTTTGAAGATTTTCAAAAGCAGGATAATCTACAAAAGGGGAGTTTATTGCGTATTCAAGCTCAGATCAATTTATAGGTTAGTTTTATTTTCTTCATAATTACTTAACGTCACCTTAAACTACAGGTAACAGTCGCAGTTGACTTTTGCACTCAAATAAGTGCAAATGCGTCATTGGAAGTTTTCAGGATTTTTTACTGGCCTATTCCTTTTTAGTAATCTTTTCTTAGCTGCTCAGCAACTTACTGGTCGAGTTAGCAACTCTAAGAATGAGTCATTGGTTGGGGTATCTGTAAAAATTAAAGGAACTTCTAAAGGAACCACTACTGATGGGGACGGTCATTACATGCTATATTTTGAAAGCGGTAAAAAATATGCATTAGAGATCTCTGCCATTGGGTATGAAACAAAAATTGTCAATGAGGTAGAAGTTACTCTTGGCGGTTTTAATGAATTAAATATAATCCTGGATGTCCAAGCAAAAGTTGAAAAAGATGTTGTAGTGACAGCCAAAACATCTACTGCAAGGCGCGAGTCTGTAAACTCTATGATTGCATTTCAGCGAAATGCAAACACGCTTGCCTCTGTGGTTGCAGCAGAAACGATTCGCCGTTCTCCGGATAGAAATACAGGAGAGGTTTTGAAACGTACTCCGGGAGCTAGTTTACAAGAAGGTAAGTTTATTATTGTTAGAGGGCTTGCTGATCGATATAACCAAGCTATGGTCAATGGTATATTACTTACAAGCACAGAGCCAGACCGGAAAACGTTTTCATTTGACTTGATACCTGCCTCTATGATTGACAATATTGTCATTAATAAGGCATTCGTCCCTGAATATCCAGGTGAATGGGCAGGTGGGTTAATTCAGGTTAATACAAAAGATATTCCTACACGTCGTTTTTTGCAAATACAAGTAGGTACTGGAATCAACAGTCAAACGGTTGGGTCTACATTCTATAGTGACGAGCATTCGAGAACAGACTGGCTGGGGTTTGATAACGGATTAAGAGCGCTACCCTCTAATTATAGTAGAAAATCAGCTTTTGACACGCTATCTCCCAATGCTAAAACTGCTATTGGAAAACAATTGAGAAATGCATGGAGTCCGCAAACGGTTTCAATAACTCCAAATTTAGCAATTCAGCTTAGTGGTGGGTTTAATAAAAAGATTGCTGGTAAATCTGTTGGAGGAATGTTTGGTTTCAATTATAACCGAGGACTTCGCTTATTACAATTATTAAATAGATCCAACTCGTTGGCTGGATCAATTTTTAGTGTCAACTATGACTATAATGATACCAGATATGTTCAAGATTTTACTGGAGGGTTATTTGGAGGTTTGTCTATTCAGCTTAATTCTCGTAATAGGATTTCCTGGAAAGCACTACTTAGTAGCAATGCACCTTCTACCGTAACACGACGTGATGGAATAGATTTCAATCGAGAGGAACAGTTAATGGCTACTGAAATACAGTTTAAACAGAATACATTTTTTACAACACAATTATCAGGGGATCATTCTCTTTCTTCATTGATCAAGTTTAAATGGTATGGGGCATTCAATATTCTGGATGGATATATTCCAGACCAACGACGAATCGCCTATACTCGAACGTTAGGGACGCAGCAGCCGTTTAGATTATTACTATCTAACACGCTTTCTCAGCAAAGTGGAAGTAGAATATATCAAGCACTTAGTGATTATATCTATACGGCCGGAGGTGATTTATCTGCGGGATTTAATTGGGCTGGACAAAAGCAAACTATAAAGTTTGGCTATATGCTTCAAGTGAAAGATCGCTTGTATGATGCCCAGCTGTTTGCAAATTACTTACCGTTAGATAATCCTGCTCTAAGAATTTTACCTGCTGAGCAGGTATTTTCTCCTTCCAATTTTGGGACTGGTAGTGATAATTTGATTGCTTTTGATGCAATCAAAGGAAAAATATTCCGCTATATGGCTAATACT
>JBILMC010000160.1:0-3691 GCA_044375755.1 Chitinophagaceae bacterium | reverse complement strand
CTTGCTGCGGTCTCGGCATCCCATGTTTCGCCAACTAAGCCACCGTTGCACATGGCATTTTGATGATCTTTAAAAGTGAGATTGTTGGCAGTTTTACTTGTGACTGCTTCATGTGCAATAACAAAACGGCCCAAATGACTGTTAACGCTGCAATTAAATTCTAAATAGGGACTGATAACAGGATTGGGCTCTACAGATAAAACTGTGGCTCTGCATTGGCTCATCATTGGGATAGCAGTGTCGCCGCTGTGTCCACCAATGTCAATGCAGGTCATTCCGGGCTTGATCCACATTTTCCAAAAGTTTTTTTCAATGTAATAGTCATAAATGGTTTTAAAATCGGGTACCTGCTCTCTAGGGTGATCCATTTCAAACCAATAACAGCTCGCGCCGTCGTCTAGATCAAGTTTGTACCCATTGCGTAATTTGATAGATGTTTGATTCATTTTGAAATAATTTTCCAGGTCTTTTCTTTAGCACGTTCTTCTAGCCATTCTTTTTCTACAGAATAAGTAGGAGAATTTTCTAGTATATCGTCCAAGATAAATTTGATTGTGTATAGATCTTGCTTGCATCCCCAAGTCACAAAACCATCCATACGAGGATCATTCATTGCATGGCTGCAGGAATGAAGTTGATTAACTATGTTCTCAACATTCCAGTGTTTAATCATTCGTACTGTTCGCGACTTTTGCGTTCGGCATGTACTGCGGTTGAAATGGTATCAATGCTTTCAGGACGATCGTTGCTTACAAAAATAATTGCTTGAGGATCCGCCCTACGTAGAATGACTTCTTCTCCGTCTTTAACGATTTTAAGACCTCTACTCCATCGGCCGTGTTCAACAAGCACCCATTGACCCACACCAACGTCGTGTTGTTCTGGACCAACAGCGTATACTCTCGCCCATCGAGGACGAATACCGTCAGTTTTTCCATCATCACCTAATAATATAACACCTGATTGTAGTTGTCTACCTTCAAAACTCATTTCGGTGACAATAACACTGTCACGCAATGGTTTGATATTACCATCAATTTCAATGCCAAATTGATATCCACGTTTTTGATCAAACGGATTCTCGACTGCCATGTTTACTCCTTAAATTCTTGAAGGGCCAGATTTTTTTACTGGGGGTTTTACAGCTGGTTGATTTTTTGCTACTGAGTCTGCTAGACTACCGCGCAATTTTGGTTGCACTGGTTCAGGAGTGATTTGTTGAGGTTCTTCTACTGCTGGTTCCACCCACTCATCAACTAAATCTTTCTTGACTTCTTTGCGGCGTGGTTGCGGGGGCTCGTCGACTGCTATTGGTGTATTTAATTTATAATGATCTTGCATAATTTTGTCTCTAGTTATTTCAACTTTCCCACCAGGACCTAATTGATCACCACGTGCGTTTACTTTCATATTACCAACAGCAATTGTACTTTCATTTTGAGCAACAATTGCATCAATATTGATTCGTTTGCCGTTTGCTGTAGTATAAACTCTTTTGTTCATTGATATCTCCTTGTGCGGGTATTTATCGTAGGAATTCTTCTATATCTAAATCGTAATATATGCTGTTAATCTTATGCACTCCTAACAAGTACAAAATATAACTGGCCACGCTAGATCCTCTGCCAACACCCCATACTATATTGTTTTCTCTCCATGTATCCACAATGTATTTTAATTGTTTTAAGAGAGAAAATAATTCTCTTTCTTGATATAACAACAGTTCTTTTCCAACTCTTTGCAATTCTTCTTGAGTTTGACATTGGTCCAATAACCACTGAGCTATATCCATATTCTGATATTCTTCTGGCATTAACCACTGACTCTGATTTGTACTATCAAATTGTTCAATTGTTATATCTTGATCAACATATTGTTCTAGAGTTGGCAAATCTGCATAAAAATCTTTGACTGCATCGTTATACTTTATTGGGTCACTAACAGAGACTCGAGATAAATCTAAATCAGGAACTTGATATAATAGATCACACAATTCGTCAGTGGACAAGTGTGCAACACCCAATCGATTGTAATTCATTTTTTAATGTCTATTAGACCTTTGAACTTGTCGTTTTTAGCTTCCATTTCTTCCATGGTTTTTCTATTACGTGTATCCATTTCGTGCTTGTAATTTTCCAGTATCATTTGCATCTGCGGAATAATACTGGTTGGTCCAAAACGATAAGCTTGATTCATTTTTGTCATTAACTCGTTGTATTTTTTGTGCAAATCTTCGTTTGAAAGATCTGACAAGTTCGGAACAAGTGGATGCATAATCTCTCCTCAATTGATGTAGATAATATAACAGATTTAAAAATAAGTAAATATTTAAGATTGATAATTAGTTTTTAAATATTCTTTTATTCCTGCCCCAAATCTTATTGAAGAATTTATTCTAAGGTCATTGTGATTTTGTTCAATGCTGTGTGGAATGTGAATGTTTACCCAATGAGGAATATTCGAATTGATTCTATCAATCTCAACAGATGAATTTCTATCAAAAATTGGAGCTGCTCCTGCTTGTTCCCATGTGTCTGTTGCATACACCTGTGCATCACCTATTCTGTCATGTGCTTGATACCAAACTGTGCATGTGTTTTCACAATTTTGAATAGGTATATTTAAAGCGTATCCTTCGGTTCCTTCGTCGATATGAATGGCATTATGGTTTGAATTACTTATTAAATAGCAAACCTGTACACTGAACCGATCCAATTTAGAAATTTTTAAAAATTTTATTAGGTTAGGGCATGTTGTTTTTATTACTTCGTAATTTTTTTCTGATACCAATTTATCAATATACAAATTTAAATTATTTTTAACAACTTTGTCTAATAGAACTTTTAATTCTTTTCGTAAAATTTCCAAAACACTCTGATTTAAATATTTTGGTTTTTTATATAACCAATCTATTTCGTTGGATAAATTTGGAACAACAGGATGCATACTATTTCCTAGTTTAAAATTGGGCCAATTATGTAAATTCAAAGGAGGAAAATAGTCGACCCAGGCAAGCATTATAGATCTCCGGTATGCCTATTTTCAGAGTGGTGTATATCAAACTCCCCTCCTGGATACCTAGCTTTTAATTTATTTACATTTTCTTTTATTACATCATTGGGATCTAAGCCTAACGCTCTGCAAGCATTGACCCAATACCACATAATATCACCGAGTTCGCGTTTCATATGGAACACGTTTTCTTCTGTCAAGGGCTTGCCTTGGAAGTAGATCTTTTTAGGAATTTCGCAGAACTCGCCAGTTTCGGCAGCAAGTCCTAGTGCAGCAGTTAGTAATAACGGAACATTAATATCTGGACCGTGCGTGTCTGTTTCGTAATTGAAGTTGGCATCTAGTTCATCCAGACGATTCATGAATGTGGTTAGATCATTTGATGGCTTTGAAGTAACAGCTTCGACAAATTCTTTGTATCTATTTAAGTCTACAGTCATAAAAAACTCCTAGTTTGCATAATTATACGTTATGCAAAGCTAGGAGTCAATGATTTTGTAAATTTTTTAAGCTTTAAACCAACGTGCAACTGATGCGCTGTACATCAATTTGATTGCAGCTGAATTTGTCAAACTTGCTGATGCTGACCAGTTGTTAGCCAATCCATAAACTGATGTGACTCCTGGGGTCATATTGGAAACAAAACAGCTGGTAATTGGCGTCATTGACACAATGTCTA
>JBILMC010000010.1:0-14942 GCA_044375755.1 Chitinophagaceae bacterium | reverse complement strand
CGGCCGCCTCCTTTGGGTCGGTAGATATCAGTTGCCAGACGCACCCCATCGCGCATTGGAATCATAATCTTCTGTTCAATTACAGCTATTTCAGCAAGCTTGTAATAAATCGGAAGTGTATCTTGAGCAAATGAGGAAAAACCTGCAATCAAAAATAAAATTGACAGCAAAGGAGTCTTGCGCTTTATCATAGGAAATTTTTTAAACTATTAAGGCTGCTTTTTTAAATACCAGTTTGTAAGCGCAGAAATCCCAACTCCAAAACTAACGCCCACAATAATAAAAAGTTGCGATATCCCACTTTCAGCACCAAATGACAACTTGAGAAGTATTGTAGAAATTACAAAACTAGAATTACGAATTATAATGGGAAAATCATCAGTATAAAAAAGAGAGAGCAAGAGAATTAAAACATCTGCCAAAATAAGTAGTGTAAAAAAGTGATCAAAAAATATTGCATTGATATTTGGAGTAGCAAACCATTCTTCACCAGAGCGCAGTCCATAAATCCAGTTAATAAAACTATAAACACCTATACCCAGCGTTATAAAAAATAAAAAGTAGGATAATATTTTTTTTGATTGAATAAAGCGTTGCATTCGAAAATCTTTTTGCATTGTTGCTTCAGAATTATGAATGACAATTTCATTTTTACCATAAATCTTATAGAATGATAAAATCAACGCAAAGAGTACAACAACAGCAACAAGATCAAACCATAACTCCTGATTATCGGGACTAAGAAAATTTTCCCTATTTAAATCCAAATGTGTCATATCCTTAAATATTCCCCTGATCAAAATCAGAATGATGATCTCATATTGTTTACCTACATAAAAGGTTGTGGAGTATTGCAAGTAATAAAGTAGTAAATAAGCCTCATAAACCAAAAGAAAAGAAAAAGGTGTATAGATAGCATTAATTGGACTACTCAATAATCCAGAGGGAGCAATTCCAAAAAAATAGTGGTAAAAACTATAAAGTGCAAGATGCAACAAGAAGCTTCCGATGGCAATAAAAAGAGTAATCCGCCCAAGCTGTACACGAACAAATTGAGAAAAAATAGGATTATTAGAAAAATTTAGAGCGTAACTCATTTTATCTCTAGTAAGTTACGTAAAAATGTGATATAATTCAGCGAGTATTTAATAGGTTATTAGGGCAAGCAAACAGAAAGACTATTGTGTTTCAATCACTTTCAGAGGCCTACCCTTTACAATTTCATTAAAACTTCCCTTATTGTATACAAGATTGCCGTTAACAAAGGTATGTATCACGTTGCTATGGAAAGTTGTTCCTTCTAAGGGCGACCATCCACATTTATATAAAATATTTTCCTTGTTAACAGTGAAACTTGAATCTAGATCTACTAAAACCAGATCCGCATAATATCCCTCGCGTATAAAACCTCTTTTATCAATTTTGTACAGAATAGAAGGATTATGACACATTTTTTCGACGATTTTTTCTAGTGATACAACTCCTTGTTTATAAAACTCGAGCATGATATTCAATGAGTGTTGAACTATTGGAGCTCCAGACATTGATTGAAAATATGGTTTTTGCTTTTCATCTAGTAAATGAGGAGCATGATCAGTTGTAATGATATCAATTCGATCATCAAGTAATGCTTTTAGTAATCCCCTCTTGTCTTTTTCAGTTTTTATAGCAGGATTCCACTTGATTAACTTACCAAGCTGCTTGTAGTCTTGATCTGTAAACCATAAATGATGAACCGAAACTTCTGTCGTTATATTTTTTTCATGCAAAGGAATATCATTTCGAAATAAATGGGTTTCGGCTTCTGTTGATAAATGAAGGATATGCAAGCGCGCTTTATACTTATTTGCGAGATCAATAGCTCTCTTGGTAGCTTCAAAACAAGCGCGCTCACTTCTGATTTTTGGGTGGAATTCTACTGGTACATCATCACCATATATTGATCGATAATATTCTTCATTTTCTTCTATTATTTCTTCTTTTTCTGAATGTATGGTGATGATTGATTTACAATTGGCAAATAATTTTTCCATTATAGCTGGGTTATCAGCTAGTAGATTCCCTTTTTTTGTAAAATAAAGTCCATCATCAGAAACCCCTAATAGTGTTGAGGTGTCCAGTTTAATTACTTCATCTAGATTATCAGCATTGACCCCTAAAAAAAATCCAAAATTAGCAAGTGATTTTTGAGCCGCTAGTTGATACTTTTCATTCAAAATACCAAGCGTCAAAACGTTAGGCAAGGTATTTGGCATATCAATAAATGAAGTGACCCCGCCTGCAACAGCTGCCTTGCTCTCTGTATGCATATCCCCTTTGTGTGTAAGACCAGGCTCGCGAAAATGTACTTGTCCGTCAATAATGCCCGGAAAGAGATATTTAGAAGTCCCATCGATAACTGAAGTAGCAGCATCAGCACTTAAACTACCAATTTGCTTGATTTTATCATCTTCAATGAGAAGATCAGCTTTAATTATTTTTCCTTCATTAACAATACTACTATTCTTGATAAGAGTTTTAACTGGCATAGTACTGTTTCGCTTGTTCGTTTAAAATAAGGCTTTTATACCCATAAAGTTATGGCTCGTTTATTGAACAATTTTCCCTTTTTAGTGTTTTTTATAGAACGTAAACTTTTTATCTACACGATTCATATGAAACAAAGCTTAAAAAATTCAATTCTATTTTTACTTTTCATAATAATGGGGGCTATTACAGTCCAAGCGCAAGTAACTGGAGCAATTGGAGGTACAATTGTTAATCGAAATAATCAACAACCCTTAGCAGGGATAACTATTGAAGTAAAGCCTGGCGATAAAAAGAGCCTATCTGATTCGTTAGGTAATTTTCGAATTGCGGGCATTCAGCCAGGTAGTTATTCTATTTCATTTACAGCAGTTGGATTTCAAAGCAAAACCATAAATAATCTCGTATTAACCAGCGGAAACGAAACTACTATCCAAGTAGAACTAGAACCAGAGGTAAAGCAATTAAGTACGATTGTGGTAAGCAGTCGAAAAAATACAGCAAAGGTCGCAACTATTGAAAGTCCACTTAGTATTCAACGACTAACCACTGAAGACATCAAAGCTAATCCCGGCGGGAATTTTGATATCAGCAAAGTGATACAATCATTACCGGGTGTGGGCGGAGGTATAGGGGGTGGCAGCTTCCGTAATGATATTATTATTCGTGGTGGATCGCCCAGTGAAAATGTTTTTTACTTAGATGGCATTGAAGTGCCAATCATAAATCACTTTAGTACACAAGGCAGTGGAGGTGGGCCCCAGGGAATTTTAAATGTGAGCTTTATTGAAGATGTACGATTAAGTACATCGGCATTTGATGCGCGATATGATAATACCTTGAGCTCTGTTTTTCAATTCAAACAAAAAAATGGAAACACAAGCCGTGTACAAGGAAATTTGCGATTAAGTGCATCTGAAGTAGCCGCCACATTTGATGGTCCATTATCGAAAAAAACTACTTTTTTAGCATCTGCAAGAAGAAGTTATCTGCAATTACTATTCAAAGCATTAGATCTTCCAATTCGGCCTAATTATTGGGACTTTCAATTCAAAACCACAACCAAAATCGACAAAAAAACTACATTAACATTTTTAGGAATTGGGGCCATTGATGAATTTAAGTTTGCAGCACCCAGAGAGGCAACACCAGAAAAATTATATGTAATTAATTCGAATCCAGGAATTAATCAGTGGTCGTATACAATTGGTGCCACTTTAAAAAGATTAACAAGCAATGGCTTTATAAACTTTTCAATAAGCAGAAATACATTAGATAATAGAGCAGATAAATATTTGAATAATGATAGGCCATTGGAAAGCGAACGCACCTTCCGTATCCAGAGCACAGAAACAGAAAATAAATTACGACTTGATGTAAACAACACCTACGGTGATTGGAAACGAAGCTATGGAGCCGTTGCACAGGTGATAGGCTTTAGCAATAATTTTTTTCAGGTTTTTCGCCAGCCCGTAAAAGACGCACTGGGAAACATTATACAGCCA
The DNA here is from genome assembly GCA_044375755.1 of Chitinophagaceae bacterium. Classification (GTDB taxonomy): domain Bacteria; phylum Bacteroidota; class Bacteroidia; order Chitinophagales; family Chitinophagaceae; genus JJ008. Next base: position 10,911 of record JBILMC010000010.1, on the reverse strand, counting down.
GGTATAATTTTCAACTACAATAGAGAATTGAATTTTTTACGATATGGGACATTTGCACAAGTTGGTCGTAGAATTTTCAAGAATCGTTTAGGTCTTAGTTTAGGCGTAAGAGCCGATGCTAATACAGCAAAAAATAGTAATCAAAATTTATTAAATCAATTGAGCCCTAGACTAAGTGTGAGCTATGCGATCAATGATAAATGGAACATCAGTTCGAGTTATGGACTGTACTACCGACTTCCTTCATACACGCAGCTGGCATTTTTGGGGCAAAATGGTTTTACAAACCCTGGTGAATACATAAAGAGTACCCATTGGGTAGGGGGATTTGAGTTTTTACCATCTAGCACAACACGTTTTACTATTGAAGGCTTATATAAAAAATATAGCAACTATCCTATCAGTATACCGGATGGAATTAGTTTAGCAAATAAGGGAACTGAGTTTGGAGCAATTGGCAACGAACCTATAAAACAAGATGGAAATGGAAGAGTGTGGGGAATTGAATTTTTTGCGCAACAAAAGCTAACCAAACGTTCTTTTGGTGTACTTAGCTACACATTTTATTACAGTGAATTTACCGGAGCTAATGGACAATACGCGCCTGCAAGCTGGGATAATCGCCATCTTATTAGTACAACCTTAGGATATAAATTAGGTCGAAACTGGGAGCTTGGTTTGAAATTCAGATATCAAGGTGCTGCGCCCTATACCCCCTATAATCTAGAACAAAGTCAATTAAATTATTTAACCTTGGGAACGGGGATATTTAATTATAATGCGATAAACTCCTTAAGATTACCAGCATTTCATTCAGGAGATCTGCGCATTGATAAAAAGTGGAACTATCGAAATACAACGCTTGATTTATTTTTAGACATCACTAATTTCTACTCTTCCAAAAGCACCGGAATTCCATTTTATACGTTTAAGCGAAATGCGGATAATACTGCGTTTGTAAGTACAAATAGTAGTCCAGTCCAACAAGATGGAAAAAATGCAATTCCAATACTATTAGATGATGTTAACGGAACACTTCTACCCACTATTGGAATCATACTTGAATTTTAATTAAGTTTCGATAGACTTAATAAAAACCCCTTGTATCATACCTATATGAAAAAAATAATTTTATTAGGAGCCGCTACTTTCTTAGTAATTGGACTAGTGAACGCACAATCAGAAGAAACAGCAATAAAACTAACTATACAAAAACTTTTTGATGGCATGCGAAATGCAGACTCTGCTGCCATTCAAGCAGTTTTCGCACCTAATGCAATCATGCAAACTATTACTAATAATAAAGAAGGAAACACATTTGTTAAACAAGACCTAGTAACAAATTTTGCATCCTTTGTTGGGAAACAATCAAAGGGGGCTGCCGATGAGCAAATTGTATTTGAAAGCATTTATGTAGATGAAAATTTAGCAATTGCATGGACGCCGTATCGTTTCATTTATAATGGAAATTTCAGTCACTGCGGCGTCAACTCTTTCACATTAGTGAAATTAAATGGGGAATGGAAAATTAATTATGTAATTGATACAAGAAGAAAACTGAACTGCGATTAATCTTGATACTACAATATCTTAGTTAGGCTCTATCAAATCCCATAAATTTCCGTATAGGTCTTTGAAAACAGATACGATACCATAAGATTCTTGTTGAGGAGGTCGGATAAATTCAACTCCCCTAGTTTGATAATCGGTATAGTCGCGCATAAAATCATCAGTATGCAAAAACAAAAATACCCGACCTCCCGTTTGATTACCAACCTGTAATTGCTGCTCAGCTGTAGAAGCTTTTGCAAGTAATATCTTACAACCACTGCTTTGTCCTCTAGGTCTTACAACCACCCAGCGCTTTTGATCGGATAACCGAGTATCCTCAATTAGCTCAAAATTTAAAATCTGCGTATAATACTGAATCGCCTCATCATAATCTTTCACTAAAAGACTAATTTGTACTAATTGTTGTGCCATTTATGTCAATTTAAAATTGACTACATTTATATTGATTGTCAAACATGAAAATATGAAAAAATCAATCTTCTTATTAGCTATTTTACTTGGATCCCTCTCTTGGATAAGCTGGAACAAAAAAATTTATATAGAAAATAGTCGAACTAAAGAAGACATTATCAGCTGCTACAACATGGAAACAATAAACGCCTATCAACAGGAGGCGTCTTCTATATCATTTGCCCTTTTACACCAAAATGCAAAACAAATAGAGCACTATCAGCAAGTAGGAAAAATGATCAGTTTTCAGACTGAAGATGGCAAAGAAGGAAGCGCTTATTTTATTGCAGCAAAGAAAAAAACAAATAACTGGCTTATCGTTATACAAGAATGGTGGGGACTAAATGATAATATAAAAAAGGAAGCAGATAACTATTATAATGATCTAGGTAATATGAATGTACTGGCGGTAGATATGTATGATGGAAAAATTGCTACTACATCGGATAGTGCAATGAAACTAATGCGTGGTGCAGATATGAAAAGAATGGTTGCCATTATACAAGGAGCTATAAAACATGCTGGGGAGAGCCCAAATATTTATAGTGTAGGATGGTGCTTTGGAGGAATGTGGAGTTTACAAACCGCAATACTTGCAGGATCAAAAGCGAAAGGTTCTGTAATGTTTTACGGAAGACCCGAAACCAATATTGAAAAATTAAAAACAATCAACTGTGATATTATTGGATTTTTTGGCAATAAAGACCAGTCTCCGTCACCAGCAGTAGTCAGCGAATTTGAAAAAAATATGGAGACCGCTAATAGAAAATTAGAAACACACAAATATGAGGCCGGACATGGATTTGCAAATCCAAGTAATCCAAGTTTTAATGCCGAAGCAGCAGCTGATGCATACAAAAAGACAATTGGATTTTTAAAATCACATAGCAAATAATAATTATATCGGAGCTTCAATCAAATAAACAAAATTCAATCTCGTCTCCTCGCCATAATAAGCCACCTGTTCTTCCCCAATTTTAATAGCTCCTAATTTTTCCATTGCTTTTTGCGAACGAATATTTTGAGCACCAACGTGAAAAATTACTTTGCCTACAAATTGAAATGCGTAGTTCAGCATTAGTTGCTTTGTTGCCCTATTAAAAGGCAGTCCCCAACACGCTCTTGAAAAAAATGTATACCCAATTTTCACTTCGCTTTTTTCTGGAAAAAAATCATAAAACCGGGTGGAGCCTATCACTTCATCGTTCATATTCTTAATAAGAAAAGCTCCCTTTGATGCAATTGCTCCGGTAAAATAGTTTTGAAAAACTTCTTTTTTATACCGGTCGGGGTTTGGATGTTGCTCCCAAATAAATGGGTCAGAAGCCACTTGATATAATGAAGCAAAATCATCCTCTTCCAAAGGTGTCAGCTTTACCCATTCATTTCGCAAGTGTCGAGGTTGCAGATCCATAAATATAGTTTAACGAAAAGCAATATGCCTAGTAAAAGAAAAAGAAGAAAAAAAGTGCCGCCTCAATTCGTCTTACGTCATCGTAATAGCCTATTATTGAACCGGTAGAACTTTTTACCCGCCCATCTTCAATATAACCGATCGTAGAGCCGCTACGGTTTTTAACGCGTCCATCATCAAAATAACCAATTATTGCACCAGATGAGTTTTTAATACGTTCTCCCTCATAATATCCAATAGTACTCCCTCCCCTATTTTTAACGCGGCCGTCTTCGATATAGCCGATTGTGCTACCGCTAGTACTTTTTACTTTTCCGTTTTCAATATACCCAACTGTAGACCCACTGCTATTTTTTAAACGCTGCGCCTGTAAAATTGTAAAACTCAGTAAAAGCAGGGAAAAAAGTAATAATCGCATAAATTGAATAGTTTAGCTCTTGATAGGGAAGATAAATTATTTAGCTAACTTTCTGAAAAATCAAAAAATCTAATGCGATCAACATTACTACTATTTTTTATAGTACTCAATACAATTGTATTTGCACAAAAGGAATTAAATGTTATTAGTCTAAAAGAGATTAAACGTATAGAAACAACACTTTCGGCAGATAATATGGAAGGAAGACGTGCCTTCACAAAAGGAAATGAAAAAGCAGCAGCTTTTATCGCAAAGGAGTTCCAAAAAATAGGTTTAAAAAGATGGAGCAATGATGATCATTTTTTTCAAACTTTTGAAATGGTCAAAAAAATTAATACCAATAAACGAGTATCTTATTCATTTGACCTTTCACAGGATGGTGAAAAAGTACAACTATCAAATGTAGTAGGCGTCATCCCAGGAAAATCTAAACCCGATGAATATGTGATTTTTTCAGGACATTTTGACCATTTAGGCATCAGCTCACGAAATCTTCAAAACAATGATAGTATTTATAATGGGGCTAATGATGATGCAGCAGGTATTACAGCTATGATTATGCTTGCCAAATATTTCAAGAAACTTAATAATAATGAAAGAACACTACTATTTGCAGCCTTCAACGCAGAAGAAATGGGAGGATTTGGAGCAACTTACTTTTCAAAAAAATTTGATCCAGCAAAAGTAGTTGCAATGTTTAATATCGAAATGATTGGCACTGAAAGTAAATGGGGTAAAAACTCCGCTTTCATTACAGGATATGAGAAAACAAACATGGGAGAGCTTTTACAAAAGAACTTATCTGGAACAGAATTCACTTTTTATCCTGATCCCTACCCTGCCCAGCAACTTTTTTATAGATCCGATAATGCAACTCTAGCTAGATTGGGAGTACCTGCACATACAATCTCCACTTCCAAAATGGATAACGAGCCAAATTATCATAAGGCCAGTGATGAAGTGGGCACGCTTGATCTAAAAAATATGACAGGGATTATTAAAGCGATTGCTCTAAGCGCAAAAGGAATTGTTAGCGGAGTTGAAACACCTACTCGCGTTGATATTACTTCACTAAAAGTAAATAAATAGGGCTCTAATCTTTTTTATATAATCAGACAAGACGTTGGAAAAAGAATCGATATCTATTACCTGACTAAAGTAATATTGCCTTTGTATGTTTCATTTCGTCCATCAATCAATTCTATTACTATATAGTAAACATAAGTTCCCTGGGGAAGAGGTTTGTTATTTTTAGTTCCATCCCACCCAAACTGGTAAGTATTGGGCTCTGCATTCTGTGTTTCAAATACTTTTTCACCCCACCGATTAATAACTTGAAATAAATTAATCTTTTTTACGTCTCTTCCGGCTATAACATAAAAGTAATCGTTAATCCCATCTGAATTAGGAGTAAAAACATTTGGAACACGAAAATGGCTTTGATAGAACGCTTTTATCTCCATTTGTGCAGAATCTACACACAAATACTGAGTAGCAACATTTAATTTGAGTGTTTGACTAACATTAGCTTGTAAAAAAGGTGAAAAACAATTTGAACAGCTCAGTATAGAACTAGGTGACCACGTTAGGTGATAGATAGAATCACCCTGTCTATTGAACTGGAGTTGATATCGAGTGCCTCGATATACCTCAAATACTGAACTTGGAAAAGAAATATCAAATGGAGTATAATTGATAGTAGCATTATTGTTGATTGTATTTGCCTCATATTGTTTTAAATCAGGATTTAAATATGCAAAAACTCTTCGGCTGTTGGTCATTTTTAACAAAAATGGCAAACTTGTACACTGACTAGAGAAATTAGTGGTTTTGGGAATTACACCCCTTCCCAAGAATACATTACCAGATGATAACGTGTCATTTTCATAAAAGTCGATATTTAAATCCTGCTTAATACTTCTATAATTATTGCCAAGACAAATACGAGTTTTTACAAGTAGGCTGTCATTTTTATAACAAAAAATACTGTCAAACCGTATAGAGGCATCAAGTGGAAAAACATTAATTGTGGCGTAACCAGAGTCTGGACAACCATAAATATTTTCACCATAACCCTTTATTCGAGTAGTATCGATAATTCGAAATGTAGTAGTAACACAGTTGATACAAGTAGGCGTTATTGTGGAACTCCAATTAATATTTACCGCAGGACCCTTGAATACATTAAGTGATAAGTTTTGGTCAGTATTTGTCAGAATTGTTGCCACAGAAGGTGTAACTGACAATCGAAACTGGAATCTTGATGTACCTATTATATTATTAGAATAAGAAGACTCATTAATAGTCATCTCTTCATCAAAAAATGCGAATATGGTATCTAATCGTGGACGACTCGCCGCAACAATATGTGTGAGAGTCGTTGAACACTTCCCTAATAAAAATTGCGTGGTATTGACTGGATTAAAAAGTTGAACAGCACCTGCCGTACGCGGATCACGATCATAAAATTTTATAGTCAATCCTGCAGGAATCGTATCAAAGCCATTATTTTTTATTTCAAGCACTACTCTAATACTATCCTTTTTATAGCAGTCAACCTGCCTAAATCGAATTTGAGCATCTGGGATAGGATTCTCGACTAGTAGTGAAAATGAAGGAGAACGACTTATACATGTGCCATCTTGTGCTTCAAGGTAAATAGAATAATTTCCTGGTTGTGGAAAATCATATACGAAGTTTCTATCAGTGGACAAAAGTTGTGGAGTAGCACTAGTCGGCCCACTTACATACCATCTAAAACTAGTGCCACCATGTGATTTATTTACAAAAGTCACAGGATCGCTATAAACACCTGTTTGCGAAGCTATCATTCTTTTATTGGGAGAAAATCGTGCAACAACGCCACAATTAATAATCAAATTAGTCGAATAACTAGCATGACAAGAGCCGTCAGCATTATAAGATTCGAGCATAATTTCATAGGTACCATCAGTAGTAAATCTATATCCGAAATCAACGGTCGAAGCGAGTAATATGCCGTTTACATACCATTTATAAGAAGCCGCGCCTTGGCTAGCATTTGAAAATGTAACAAAATCTCCTGTAACTGGATAAGCAGTGGGCCCCCAGTTAAAGAATGCGATGATATTATCATTGCAGGGTAATGAACAAGGAATGCTATTAATTAAAGTACCGTTATTAAAAATCTCTAAAAAAGTACGCATCCGCTCACCTTGTCCGCGTGTGAAAACAGTTGGACATGGACTTCCATAGTCCATAAAATTTGAAATATTATCCCTTACATCCACTCTGAATGGACCTGACATAGCATCCGTAGTACAAGAGTTTCCTGGATTATTGCAAGGAGAACTGTCTGTTGTAGCGTCAGGAGGTGTATCACAAACTAAATCACCATCAGCAGTACAATCATTATTTCTACACCCTCCAGCAAATGTATGTAGTAACGATAAATAGTGCCCTACTTCGTGTGCCAGAAGCGGTACCCCCAATCCTCCTACAACTGCTCCAACACCAGCAGCTGCATAACCACCAATCCCCATTCGCTGCCAACTACCACACGAAAAGTTGCTTGGCTTTATTTCACCTTGTATAGAATTAACTACCCAAATGTTTAAATAACGAGTTGGGTCCCAATATTGTAAAGCAGCAGTTTGAAAAGACTCCAACTCCATATCATTTTCTCCGTAAAAAGAAACTGTACGTGTAATACCGGTAGATAGCGCCCCATTTGGATAGGTTCGAGCAAGACAAAAACTAATTCTTGAATTAACTCCGTTCGTATCCACTGAATAGGGCCCTTGATGCGCAAACGCTTGGTTTAATCCGTCAATAGCCTCTATGACCATATTATCTGTAACTGAATACGGATCATCCTTTACTATATGAACAACAACCGGTATTGTATACAACGTAGAGGTATCTGTCAAAGAGTCTGTCTGTTGACGTTGAAGTGTATGTGCCCTTGATCGTTTAGAAATAATACTATCCTGAATACGAAGAAAAAGCGAAGTAGAGCGAATATACTCATAAGGATTATTTACTCTCCCCTCAATAATTGGATCACAAGTAGCTGGTAAACTATTTTGAGCAATTGTAGTATATGAGTAGAACTGCGAGCAAAAAAATAAACTAATTATGATGATACGTCTTAACAAGGCTTAAAATTTAGGGCATTGTAAGGATTTGATATTCTCACTGTTATTAATTAACCACACTAAAGATACCTCACCAGTTTGATAACTTGCATATGTCAAATCAGTTCGATTTATAAAACCTACATCATAAGAAAAACCTAGTCTAAAACGATTCCAGTCAAATCCAAAATATGGAATTATAAAATCTGTGTTCCTCATCCACATACCAAGATACGCAGATGTAGTCAGGTTATTTTTATTTACTAGTATAAATTCAAAAGCCCCACCGTAGATAAGCTCTTGAAATTCAGATTGACGCTGATATTGACTACTAAAATGAATATAGCTTTTAGTACCAAAAGATTTATAACCGCCAAAATTAACGTTGAATCGAAGAGGAGTTCTTATACTTGGATCTAAAAAACTCATGCTACTCCTGTTAAGATGATAGGCCGAAATTCCGGTGTACAATAGAAAACTATTGTTAAAGTAGCCAGTATATTGGAGGCCTACATTAAAATCAAAATACGACCGTCTTCCCCCATTAAAAAGTAACGCTTCGCTAGTAGCAAGATCAAAACCCGTGGGTGAGAGCTCATCTTCAAATTCGGCTTTACTGGCGTTAAAACCCATCTTAACATAACCTGCTTGCATTCCTGCGGCAACAGAATGATTTAAATCGGGGTCTAAATATTGTCTGACCGCAACACCCAGTGCCATTGACTGCTTAGTCAACAAGCCATTTCCTGAAGCATCATTGACTACTACAGCACCTAAACTTACTTTAGTTGCATCGTTAAATTTCTTTTGTAAGATAGGCGACTCAGCAGTCATCGTAGTAGTAGCAAAAGCATGGTTAAAATCTGCCCACTGCACCCGATAGTTAGAACTAAATCGAAATTTTCCTTCAAAATTGCCTGCATTGCTAGGGTTGATAGTAAGAGGCGAAGAAAAAAATTGGGAAAGATGCGCGTCTTGAGAAAAGACACTTTTTGTGATAAACAGTAGAATCACTAATGCAAGCCTATTATAGGTATTTTTTAATAGAAGCATGTGATTTGACTTGCTTACATAGGGTGACTTAAAGCTCAAAAAAAAAGCCACAGAGAGGTTTCTTAAACCATACTCTGTGACCTTTTTATAATAATATTACCGACTATCAGTATAAGAACTGAGTAGATGGTGCTTTTATGTTCTTCTTCTTAGAAGTCATGAAAGTACAGAACGAAACCTCCATACTTTGTACAGAATTATAAAATGTCTGAACGTCGCTTTGGATGAAGTCATAGCTTACGCCGAGGCTCCATTTTGGTGCTTCAAGGGCAACGTAGCCTATGACAGCATCTCCAGTTCTTGCCATAAGACCTCCATTAATTCTGGAAAGTACATGGTCGCCATCAATCTTGAATTTGTAGATACCGCCGTAGTTAAGAACGGTTTTGTTGTTGTATTGAGTAAGCAAAGAGATAACATGAAACTCATCACCGCCCTTAAACTTATAAGCGAGATCCATATTCATGTTAAAACGCATACGCATCAAAGAATTACCAGCATCGAAAGCTGAGATATCAGCCTGTGCCACATGATAAGCAGAAGCACCGATGTTGAAATTCCACTTTTTACCTTCACTGCTATAGTGCACACCAGCAGCAACATCAAAATAAGAACGCTTAGGCAATTGCAGGTTTTCGCCAGATGGAAGCGCAGCGTTGAAGCCAAAGCTTCCGAACTGAGACTGCCATTGCATTTTACTTACATCTAGAACTCGGCTTCCAAAAGTAGCCATCAATCCGGCTCCAAATTTCTTGGTTCCCTCTTGATTTAAATTCTGGTTGTAAGCCATACCAGCTGAGAAATAATTATTTTTCAGGATACCATTATTGGATACATCGCTTAAGCCCATCACACCTAATGCAAGTTGGCTCTTATCAGTGCCTTTCTTTGCAAAAGGCATTTCTGCCGATACAGTGTTAGTTACAAAGCTTGCAGCCTGGGAACCCCACCACTGAGAGCGGTGGTTTGCCATTACGCGGGTTGCTTTTGTCCCTTTACCAATCATCGCAGGATTGATAGTCATTGGCGACATAAAATATTGGGAGAAAAAGGGGTCCTGTGCTAACAGCACCCCATTTTTTACAACCAAAACAATTAATACCAGAATTATCCTTTTCATAGTGTTTAATTACTTGTTTTTATCGTATTAATGTTACTGCACCTCTTTCAGTTATAGTAATACCTGTTGTGGTTACAGCCTCTACTACCCAAACATAAGAGTCGAGTGGTAAATCTTTGCCGTTCAATCGACCATCCCAGCCTGGAGTAGGTGTAGCTGATTCGAATACCACTTTACCGTATCTGTCAAAGATTCTGAAGTAATTGATACTTCTGATTCCAACCAGATTTACAAAGAGGCGATCGTTGATACCATCTCCATTTGGAGAGAAGACATTTGGCACATAGATTCCGTAGTTGTTGAACACACGTACAAGTAAAGTATCCACGGTCTGGCAGCCAGCAGCTGTGCTGATGCGAATTGTAAACTGCTGCTCCGCATTCAGAGTCGCTGTTGGTCTTGGCAATGTTGCATCATCAAGTGGTGTTGCAGGAGACCACAGATAAGCCGTTCCGAAGTTTCTAGCTTCTAATCTTACAGGTACACCTTTCAGCGCATCAACTGTTGGCATGCGTACACCAGGAGCTGCAGATACCAATGCGATAGACTTTGTGATACTATCTCTATTCATCGGACATCTTGTTGGTGTAACACTCAACGTCATGTTGATTGGACCGGCAACATTATAAGTGAAGACTGGGTTGATGAGAGTAGATGTATTACCCGCGTTGTCAGTCCAAACATATGTTACAGCACCAGCATTAGTAGTAACAGATGTGTTTGTGAATCTTATTGGGAACTGACGGCAGAACGCATCATATGTAAAGTC
>JBILMC010000158.1:0-3740 GCA_044375755.1 Chitinophagaceae bacterium | reverse complement strand
CCTCTTTCAAAAGATTAGTTTTAACCGAAAGTTGTTGTTGCCAGCTCCACGATTCTAGAATATTGAAAAGCAAGAGCCCGGCTGCCAGCGGAAAAACCCAGTTAAAGTAGTGGATCAGCAACGGTGAGTTTGTTCCATATTTTCGAATTATCAATGGCTCAAAAAGCTGTCCTCCGACTAAGAGTAAAATAAGTCCAATGGCTCCCATTATTAACGCAATGGTTAGTTGGTCATTGCCATTAGATCGAAAGCGATCCCTGTAATAGGGAAAGAATTTATAAATAAAATAGGGGGCGCCCATATTACCAACTGCGGCTAATAATAGAGCAATTGCAATAAATACATTATAAAGACCAAACTCCTCTTCTGAAAAAAATCCTTTGCGCGTGAAAAGATATATGTTGAGTAGACCAATAAAAAAGCCGCCATAGATTACTAAGGTGGAGTAAATACTTTGTTTTCTGATACTACTCATGATGGGTCATCAAAGGCTTGAAGAAGCCTCTTTCTTTGTAAAATAAAAGTTATCATTGATATTCTTGATACTAATACCCTCCGAAATGCTGAATTCTTGCCATGTAGTGGTGACGGTTATATTCTGCGTTTGTTTTCCGTCTATTCGTAAAGGCATAGATAGCAGTTCATTGCAGTTTGTCAATCGAAGTCTTAATTTATTATTGAGCTCAACATATTCTAAAACAGGAACTTTATTCGTTCTTAAATATTGGTCAAAAAGTTGTTGAAGAGGTAATCCCGTTTTTTTGATAAAATAAGCCTCTACATCTTTTGAGTCGATAGTTTGATGACGAAATTCTTTATTAAGTCCTCTTAAAATTTCTCTAAATAAGCTATCATTATTAATAGTTTCTCGAACGTGGTGCAAGAAACCAGCTCCTTTATTATACATATCGCCACTTCCTTCATCGTTTACACCATATTGACCTATAATCGGTCTATCGTTTCGAATTTTCGTTCTGACACCCCTGCAATAAGCATCTGCTCCTTCACGTCCGTAATGATATTCAATAAATAGGACCTCCGAATACATTGTGAATCCTTCGTGTACCCACATATCTGCAATATCATTTGTAGTGATATTATTGGCAAACCACTCATGTCCGCTCTCGTGTATAATAATGTAGTCCCAGTCTTTTCCCCAACCAGTCCCAGATAAATCACGTCCACGATATCCATTTGAGAAACCATTTCCATAAGCAATTGCACTTTGATGTTCCATCCCAAGATGTGGGGACTCTATTAATTTATAGCCATCTTCCTGAAAGGGGTAGGGGCCAAACCAATATTCAAAAGCAGCTAGCATTCTGGGAGTATCTCTGTTAAATTGAGGAGTTGCCTTCTCTAGGTTATAATCCAAAACCCAATATGATAGCTCTAAGTTGTTTCCAGATGTGCTCGGATAATTGTCTTTCCAATTGACATACTTGCCTATATAGGGCACGATATTATAATTGTTGATTGGATTAACGACTTTCCATTCGTATACACTTTCATTATTTTTTCTCTTGGTGACTGATTGTAAACGGCCATTTGCAATTGCTACTAATGTGTCAGGAACAATCATGCGAATTGTTGCTCCTTTATCTGGTTCATCACTTTGATGGTCCTTACAGGGGTACCAAACGCTAGCGCCCAAACCTTGACAGGCAACAGTCATCCAGGGTCTTCCTTTTTTGTCATTGGCAAAAATCCACCCTCCGTCCCACGGTGCATTTTTGGCAACACGAGGATTGCCGCTATAGTAAATCAAAACAGAGTCGAAAAGAATTGATTTTTTTGACGAGCGACCGTTTACATTAGTTTTTGTTAGTGATAGTAGCCAACTATCTTTTCCTCTTTTTGAAAAGCTGATCTTTTTTTTATGAAAAATCACACTATCGATCTGCATGGGTGATTGCAGGTCGATTTGCATTTCTTTTAGATTTTCCCCAGCTTGATATGAAAACTGTATTGTGTTTGATCCAATAATTTTCTTTTCTAGGTAATTTGGTTGAACAACTATTGTATAATGTTGCACGTTCCACCAGCTTCGCTCCTTATTGAGTGTTCCTCGTAAAGTATCGTCGTAAGTAAATGTTGTGGTTTGAGCCCATACAGTAGTGCAAATGGATAATGCGCCAAGTAAGAACGCTCCAAAAAATCGAGAAGTTGGTTTAAGCATACAAAATAGTGTGTATGCTAATATAGAACGAGAATACTTATTCGCCTGCTTCTTTTTTTCGCTTATCTGCAAATACTTTCCTAAACTTCTCCAATTTTGGTTGAATTACAAATTGACAATAGGGGTTTGAGTTCCCATTTAGTTCAAAATACTGCTGGTGGTAGTTTTCTGCAGGATAAAAAACGGTGAAGGGGGAAATTTCTGTTACAATAGGATTTGACCAGGCCCCACTCTGATCAAGAGCTTTTTTATACTCTAAAGATTTATTTTTTTGTTCCTCTGAATGATAAAAAATTGCACTTCTGTATTGCGTGCCTATATCATTCCCTTGCCTATTGAGTGTGGTGGGATCATGTGTTTTCCAAAAAACTTCTAGTAACTCCTCAAAGCTGATTGCTGTGGGGTCAAAAACTACTTGAATACACTCGGCATGTCCAGTTTCGCCACTACAAACCTCCTTATAAGTAGGATTTTTGGTGTGGCCACCCGAGTAGCCAGATACTGCACTTTTTACACCTTTTAACTCTTCAAATATGGCTTCGGTGCACCAAAAGCAACCATTTGCAAATGTGGCTGTGTCCAAAGCCGCGGATTGGTTTGTTTCGGTTGAGTTCATTTTATTTTTTGTTTCTTTTAACGATAGTTTAAAGGGTTGCTCTTGACAACTTGCCCAAAAAGTGTTGCAAAGAATTAAAATTGGTAAAAACGGGGTTTTATTAAAGCATCTTTTCATAAAAGCACTTACAAAGATATTAAACAAAAATGGGCTCTTTAAGTTCACTCCATTCAGAAGCTAGTAATTCATAAATTCGCTAAAAATAATTTTATGCGATTTTATGTTTTTGTTTTTGTTGCCTTTCTTTTGCCAACCTTAAAATCAGGGTTGTGTCATGCACAGCAAAAAAATGAATTGACCGATGAAATGGTTGTAAGACAGATGCGTCACAATGAAGAATTAATCTTCAAACCATCCAGATTGGCAAGTTCTGTGAATGAGACTTTTGAATTAACAATTCTTGGATCGCCTACTTTTTCTGTCTCAAATTTGGCAGACGGCACTCTTTCAAGCTATCAACATACTACTCGGCTCACTTACCCGTTGCAACTAATTAATGGAAAAGGGGAGTATAAATTAGTTTTTTACGGCGCTGGTGAAAAAGTCCCCTATTCCGTTTTCACAGAAAACGGAATCACTACGATTTATATGCCTTTTTTTATTCATGATTATTTCAAGTCAAAAGTGGATCAGGCGTTAGCGGCACGTAAAAAAGTGCAATTGAAAATCTCACTTTCCACATCCGGTTTACGAGAAGCTGTTTGGAGTTTATAAGATTTTACTGAATTTGTAATTTCTTTTAATCTCATTAAAATAAATGCCCCAAAATGGGGCATTTATTTTTTTTTGCGGAGAGAGAGGGATTCGAACCCCCGGACCTTTTACAGTCAACGGTTTTCAAGACCGCCGCAATCGACCGCTCTGCCATCTCTCCGGCGCGAATGTACGAGTTGCTCTTTTTTTATACAAATCATTAGTCTTGATTAACTTCATCCGGCCTTTAAA
>JBILMC010000157.1:0-3758 GCA_044375755.1 Chitinophagaceae bacterium | reverse complement strand
ACAAAAGACAGTGAATTTACCTGGAAGGGATTTCAAGAAGCAGTAAACAGTGAGTTGGTAGCCATTTTTGGAAACTTTGTCAACCGCACGTGGGTCTTGATGCATAAGTTATGTAACGGCAAGGTTCCCCAACTAGATGAAAGTCTATTCAATGATCAGGATCAATTCTTGATTGAAGAAATCAAGCAAACCCCTACTCGTGTTAGCGCCCTATTAGAGCAATACAAATTCAGAGACGCACTCTATGAAGTGATTGATTTGGCGAGAAAGGGAAACCAATACATGCAAAAAAAGGAGCCTTGGATTCTGGCTAAACAACTAGAAAGTAATCCTGCTTTACAAAAAGAAATCGACAATTGTTTGCATCTCTGTTTACAATTAACAGCAAATCTTGCCATTTTGATTAACCCGTTTCTTCCCAATACGGCAACTACCCTGCTCCATATGATGAAGGTAGTAGACCGGATGTTAGATTGGGAAAATGCCGGAAAGATCAACCTGCTCAATAAAGGATATCCACTTCGTGCTCCTCAATTGTTATTTAGAAAAATTGAAGACACAGAAGTTGCCACACAAATGGAAAAATTAAGAAAAGGTATCATGTCATCCACACCCGAAACGCCTGCTCAAACTGAACCTACCCCTGCACCCTCCAACAAAGGAGAGATCCAATTTGATGATTTTGCAAAGGTGGAATTAAAAACAGGGCGTATACTTACTGCTGAAAAAGTAGAAAAGGCAGATAAGTTGTTAAAATTACAAGTAGACCTGGGTACTGAAACGCGTACAATTGTAAGTGGCATTGCACAGCATTTTGACCCCGCTGCCATTATTGGAAAACAAGTGACAGTGGTAACTAACCTTGCCCCTCGTAAAATGAGAGGAATAGAAAGCAATGGAATGATTTTGATGGCAACCGATCCAGCTGGAAAACTCCATTTTTTACAAACAGACGATTCAGTTGAACCAGGCTCCCTAATCAGTTAACGAAGTACTTTTTATCACTGCCAAAATCAATTAACTTCGAAAGAGTAAATTAGTTGCATAACTAACTATTTTTTATGAAGCAACGATTGATTCGTAAAGTCGCCGTATTAGGCAGTGGCGTCATGGGCTCACGTATAGCCTGCCACTTTGCAGGAACTGGGCACGAAGTTTTGTTATTAGATATCGTACCTAAAGATTTACCGACAGATGCTTCGCCAAGTGCCAAAAATAAAATAGTCAATGATGCACTGCAATTTGCAGTAAAGTCATCTCCCTCTCCTCTATATGAAAAAAAGATAGTTGAGAACATACGTACAGGTAATTTCGAAGATGATCTTGGCCATATTTCTACTTGCGACTGGATCATAGAGGTAGTCGTAGAACAACTTGATATCAAAAAACAATTGTTAGAAAAAATAGATGCCCTGCGAAAACCCGGTACGATTATTAGCTCCAACACATCGGGTATTCCCATTCACCTGATGACTGCAGACAGAAGTGAGGATTTTAAAAAACATTTTTGTGGCACCCATTTTTTCAATCCCCCTCGATATTTACGATTACTCGAAATCATTCCTACAAAAGATACAGACCCTTTGCTTATTGACTTTCTTTTACACTATGGTGATCTTCATTTAGGAAAAACAACAGTACTCTGTAAAGACACTCCTGCTTTTATTGCTAACCGCATTGGTGTTTTCAGTATGATGGCGATTATGCACCTCAAAGAGAAATTACAGTTAACGATTGATGAAATTGATGCATTAACAGGACCAGTTATTGGAAGACCAAAATCAGCCACATTTCGTACAGCTGATGTTGTAGGGATAGATACTTTAGTGAAAGTTGCAAAAGGAGTGGCCGATAACTGCCCTACAGATGAGGCCCGCTCGCTTTTTACTATTCCGGAGTGGCTAACAAAAATGGTTGCTAATAATTGGCTAGGAGATAAAACAGGAAAAGGATTTTTTCAAAAAACAAAAACAGCAGAAGGAAAAAAAGAGATCTTAACCTTAGATCTTTCTACGTTAGAATATAAACCAAGAGTAAAACCAAAATTTGCTTCGCTAGATGCCGTTAAACCTATAGACGAATTAGCGACTCGAATCAAAATGTTACAGGCTGCACCTGATAAAGCCGGTGAATTTTTTAGACAACTGCATACCTTACTCTTCTCTTACATCTCTCACCGAATACCTGAAATTAGTGATGAATTGTATCGCGTTGATGATGCTATGAAAGCAGGTTTTGGTTGGGAAATTGGTGCTTTTGAAACTTGGGATCTTTTGGGTGTTAAAGAAATAGTGGAAGCCATAGAAAATGGAGGTTCGAGCGTTGCGCCCTGGGTCAAAGAAATGATTAATAATGGGAATACCCATTTTTATAAGTCACAAAATGGAAAAAGGCTATGCTATGATCCCCTTTCTGGAAATTATAAAGAGCTCCCAGGAGGAACTGACTTTTTAGTGATGACGCACCATGCAAAAAATCTTGTTTGGAAAAATAGTTCTTGCAAATTATTTGACTTAGGTGATGATGTATTGGGATTACAGTGGAATACAAAAATGGGAAGTATAGGAGCCGATGTTTTAGCAGGAATACAAACTGCAGTAGAGAAAGCAGAAGAAGGTTTTCAGGGTTTAGTTATTGCGAATGAAGGAGCAAATTTTTCTGCTGGCGCCAATGTGGGAATGATATTTATGATGGCAATTGAACAAGAATATGATGAATTGAATGTAGCCATTCGCTATTTTCAACAAACCATGATGCGTGTACGCTATTCAGGAATTCCAGTTGTAGTCGCTCCGCATGGTTTGACATTAGGTGGAGGTTGCGAAGTAAATCTACATGCAGACAAATGCTGTCCCACTGCTGAAACCTACACAGGTTTAGTAGAATTAGGGGTAGGCTTGATACCAGGCGGAGGAGGAACAAAAGAATTTGTATTGCGCGCTGGGGAGGAGATGCATGCAGAAGAACCAGAAACTGTAACCTTGAAAAATAGGTTCATGCAGATTGCAACCGCAAAAGTGGCCACTTCTGCACAGGAAGGTTTTACTATGGGAATTTATAGAAACGGAGTGGATGAAGTTATTCTTAATACAAATCGACGAATCGCTGCGGCCAAACAATCGGTTCTTAACATACAAAAATCAGGATACAGCAGACCGGTTGAGAAAAAATCGATTCCTGTGCTAGGCAAAGCGGGTCTTGGTCCATTGTATGCAGGAATACACGCAATGAAAACAGCAGGTTACGCAACAGAACATGATGCTCTAGTTGCAAAAAAACTAGCCTATGTAATGTGTGGCGGAGAGCTAAGCGAACCTACAAAAGTTGATGAACAGTATCTATTGGATCTGGAGCGTGAAGCGTTTCTTTCACTGTGTGGAGAGAAAAAGACATTGGAGCGAATTCAGAGTGTTTTAACAACTGGTAGACCCATCCGAAATTAAAAAAAAGAAGAGAGCGCTTCTCGGATAGAAGGATATTGAAATTGAAATCCTTCCTGTGAAATTTTTTCTGAACTAACCGTTGTGCTTTTGAGCACTTCAATACTCATTTCTCCCATCACAACTTTTAATACAAAAGCAGGAACCTTTACAGGAAAGAAAAATCGACCACGCGCCCACGCCAATGTGCGAATCAATTCGTGATTAGATACAGGCCTAGGAGCCACTGCATTATAAACACCCTTAACGGTAGGGCGTTGAATGGCAAACATAAAAAGAGAAATCAGATCCTGAAGATGTATCCAACTCACTACTTGT